>JBEGMC010000044.1:0-8352 GCA_041183265.1 Bacteroidota bacterium | reverse complement strand
TTGTCTTGGCACTTGGGGGACTCGGATTTTTCATGTCCATCATGTTTCCGACTATTTTTTCACTCGGCATTGCCGGACTCAAATCGAATACCAAACCTGCATCCTCATTGCTTGTGATGTCCATCATCGGCGGTGCAATATTTCCCGTTATCATGGGGAATATCATTGACCGATTTGGAGACGATATACAAATTGGATACGTTGTTCCCATGATCTGCTATGCATTTGTTCTTTATTTTGGCATCAAAGGATATAAACCATCTCACGCGGCATGAAAACATTCTGTCTTGCACTCGATTTAAAAAATGATCCCGCATTGATTGCTGCCTATGAGCAGCATCATCAACAAGTTTGGCCTGAAATTGAAGCCTCTATCAAAGAAAGCGGAATTCAGTCCATGAAAATATACAGAACAGGCAATCGACTTTTCATGATCATACTTGCAAATGATCAATTCAGTTTTGAAAAGAAAAATGAAATGGACAATAACAACCCCATCGTTGAAAAATGGGAAACATTGATGGATCAGTACCAGCAAAGATTGCCCTGGGCAACACCGGGCGTTAAATGGGTATTGATGGATGAGATTTTTTCGCTGGATTAATTAAATCCCCCGTGACCGGCATACAATTTAACTGGTCCCTCTAATTTGAGCTCCAATACTGTCATGTAAGGATCTAGTTCAGATCTTGGAACATCCACAAACACCAATCCAGGAACCGGACTCCAAGATATCTTGCCAACGACCTTGTGAGGCAGTGAGGTTTCCCTACCCACAACTTTGATATCCTTTATTTTATTCACCAATCCTTTGATCATGATAGGTCCGCTTGTTTGCGCCTGCAAGAACAAGTAGAGAGATGTTGAATCTTTTGAGATGGTTGTGGGTCCGTAAAAGTGTCCTTTTGGAATGCCAGCAAGTGTGCCGAAAACAGCGCGATCATGCTTTCTGTTCCATTTCCCCAATTCGGTAAGCACATCTCTTTGCTCTTTGGGAATGGTGCCGTCTTCTCTGGGGCCGATATCCAACAATAAATTACCGCCATTCCCGATCACATCTGCGAAAAGGGTGATGATTTCATTCGGTTTTTTCCAATTGGTATCCCTGAATTGAAATCCCCAGTTGTTGTTGATGGTCATGCACAATTCCCACCAACTGTATGCAGGCTTTGTTACGGGAATATTTTGTTCAGGTGTCACATAATCGCCATATCCTGCGAGCCTGCCATTGATAATGGCATTGGGATTTTTGGCAAGAATATTATTCCTGACTTTAACACTCTCCCACTCCTCTGCATTGTGTTCCCAGTCGCCATCAAACCAAAAAAGATCTGGATTGTACAGTGCAGAAATTTCCTGGATCTGGGATTGAAAGAATTGCTGAAATTGTTTCCATTTGGCTGGCTGGTCTTTCAGTTTATATCTTATAGAATCTTTTTTGAATTGATCATAATCATTTCTGCTCCAGTCAATCAAAGAGAAATAGGTCCCAACTTTCAATTGACGTTCACGCAATGCTGAAAACAAGGGAGCCAGCAGGTCTCTCTTGGCTGGAGTATTCTTTACCACATTGAAATGATCCTGTTTGGAGTCCCACAATGCCACTCCATCATGGTGCTTGGTTGTCATGACAGCATATTTCGCACCTGATTGTTGAATCAGATCTGCCCAATCAGATGGATTGTATTTACTGGCAGTAAACCCATCCATTTGTTTCATGTAATCATCGTAAGCAATCAGCTTGTTGTAGAAACTCCAACTTTCATCGACTCCTTTCACTGCATAAATTCCCCAATGAATGAATATGCCAAGCTTGGCATCCTGAAACCATTGCATTTTAGGCCGAATGCTTTCTGCTGGAATCTTTTCCTGTGCAAAGATGTGTTGTGATATCAGCAGCGCTGAAACAAAAAATAGCTTGATAGATTTCATATGGAGACAATTGAACCTGTATCGTAAATCTATGAAGATTTGGATGTTTCTTGAACCGGTTCGGGCTTTTTCTTTACAGCCACCAAATCTTCGTAATTGACCTGCAAGGGCATGGATCCCAGTGTGACATAGGCTTTTTTACCTCTGACCTCACTCAATACTGCGATCTTGTTGTTTTGCTTCATCATTACATGATCACCCACTGCGGGTTTTTTTGCAAGCAACATATAGTTGCTGTCGATTTTCTTTTTAGCCTTTTCCTTTACCTGTTTTTCTTTTTGGTTGAACAATAGTGCCTGCAGGTTTTTGATCAATTGCTTTTTGTCATCTTCCGCATCCATTCGCTTCCAATCAAACACCACCTGTTTGAGTTTTCGTTCCATGTCTTTCAAGTAGACAAGTTTATCGGCAGCAATCTTATTTTGCTCTTTCAAGAGCTCGACCTGCTGCTGATGTTTCTCCCTGTTCAGCTCTTCGTGTAATTTCTTTCTCTGCCATTCATTTTCTTTGATGAGCTTTTGGAGCTCTTTTTCTTTGGACTCCAACTTTCGAAGCTCTTGTTCCGTTTTATTCAGGAGTTTATCCAGTGTAAAATGATGTTCGTCTACCAATGATTTGGCCCTGTCAATCAAATGTGCAGACAGTCCAATTCTTTCCGCAATTGAAAAAGTATAGGAGCTGCCAGGTTTGCCAATGTTCAATTTGTATTCTGGCAACAGATGTTTTTCATCAAATGCCATGGCTCCATTTACAATACCAGGTGTTTTACTGGCCATTACTTTGAGATTGAGGTAATGGGTAGTTACGATTCCGAATGCATGTTTCTTCAATAATTGCTCGAGAAACACTTCTGCGAATGCACCACCAAGACTAGGATCGCTTCCGCTTCCCAATTCATCAATAAAAAACAGGGTTCTGCCGTTGGCTTCCTCCATGAAATATTTCATGTTTTTGAGATGCGCACTGTATGTACTCAATTCAAATTCGATGCTTTGGGTGTCACCAATATGAATCATCAATTGTTTGAAAATGCCAAAGGTTGATTCAGGATGGGCAGGCACCAATAAACCGGATTGAACCATGAGCTGCAGGAGTCCGGTGGTTTTGAGACAAACCGTCTTTCCCCCTGCATTTGGTCCGGATATGACCAGAATTCTTTGTTTGTCATTCAGATTCAAATCAAGCGGTACTACTTTTTTTCCGCTCTTTTTATGATAGATCAACAGCAGCGGATGGGTTGCTTTGACCAATTTTACTTCTGCATTTTCCGTAACGTGTGGAAGATGCGCATCCATCATTTGAGCCAGTTTGGCTTTGGATCTGACAAAGTCGTATTCGCCCAAAATTTCCATGTATTGCTTCAGCAGCGGCGCATGCACAGAAAGTTGGGCGGTGAGTTGCTTGAGGATTTTATATTCCTCATCCCGCTCATCATTTTCAAGTGAATAAATGTCGTTGTTGATATCAATCGTTTCCTCTGGTTCTATGAATGATGTGCGCCTGGAATCACTCTCCCCGTGCAAAATACCTTTCACGATGCGTTTGTGTTCTGCATAAATGGCGAGCACCCGGCGGCCATTCAAAAAGGATTCTTCAATATCTGCTATGTATCCAGCTTTTTGAAGTTTGCTCAAAATGCGCTCAAAACTCCGTCTTTGCTCATTTCTCTTTTTGTAGAGCCGCATCCTGATGCTGGAAAGTTCATCGGATGCAGTATCCAAGACCCGCGCATCGTCACCTATGATTTTTTGGATGGATAGAGCAATTGACTTCTCAACATGTGTAGCAGCGAGTATGGCATACAAGGAGGAGTATCGGTCGATTCGCTCATCATCAAACCATCTGAAAATGCTTTCAATATTTTCTGCCAGGCTTTTGAACTGCAAAAAAACCTCCCCTGTAAGAACTGCTCCTGCTATGGACAAAAGCTTTATTTCTCTTTGCAAATTGAAAGCAGTTCCATGCTGAAATGTCTGACCCATGGCAAGCAGCTGCAAATATTGATAGGTCTGCCGCAGCTCTGTTTCAATGAATTCTTTCTTGGTATGAATCCTCAATCCTTCAGCCTTTTCCTTTCCGATGAGCGTCTGGGTCTGCTCTACCAGCAAGGCCTTGATTTTATCAAATTCCAGTTGTATAGGGGCTGATTCAGGATAGAACCTCATGTTAAATGAAATCTAATTTCCCTGCAAAAGTACAGCTAATTTAACAGGTATCCTTTTTAGAATTAACTTCGTACAGCTCAACTTTATCAGCATATGAAAAGAATAAGCATTGCACTTACATGTCTGGTTTTCATGTTCACAGCATGTGCACAGGCAGATAAAAAAAAGATGGAACAACCATCAAAAAAAATCAACTCAAAATCTATGAATACAGAGAAAATCACTTTGGGATCTGGATGTTTTTGGTGTACCGAGGCCATTTACGAGCAAGTAAAAGGCGTTGTGAAAGTAACCAGTGGCTACTGCAATGGGCATGTTGAAAACCCAACTTATGAAGAGGTATGCGAGAAAACTACCGGGCATACAGAAGCTTGTGAAATTGAATTTGATCCACTTCAGGTGACAGTTGATGAATTGCTTGAAATATTCTGGCAGGTTCATGACCCCACTACTTTGAACAGGCAAGGCAATGATGTTGGTCCACAGTACAGAAGTGCCGTCTTCTTCCACAATGAACACCAAAGAGAAAGAGCAGAATATTATAAAAAGAAATTGGATGAAAGTGGCGCGTATGCTGCAAAAATTGTAACCGCCATCGAACCCATCAAGAATTTTTACTCTGCAGAAAAATATCACCAGGATTATTACAAAGACAACAGCAGTCAGCCTTACTGCTACTTTGTAATCAGACCTAAACTTGAGAAATTTGAAAAAGTTTTCAAGGATAAATTAAAAACGAAATAATTCATCATGCCTGCCTCCAGAATTGGCCTGCTGCTGTTCTCTTCACTATTTTTTTTGTTATTCACACATGCACAATCCAGCAATGGAGATAAGAAATTCACCCATGCTGATTCACTCAGAGGAAGTTTGAGCAAGGCCAGAACATGGTGGGATGTGCAACACTACAGCATCCTTGTTGAACCTGATTATGCACAAAAAACCATCTCAGGAAAAGTTGACATCCAATTCAAGGCCATTGCAGCACACGATACCATGCAAATTGATTTGCAGGCACCCATGCAACTCAATAAAGCTTATTTGGGGGATGAACCTTTGCATTATTTCAGGGAAGGCAACGCTTATTTTATCGTACTCAAGCAATCTATCAAGACAGGCACCGAAGCAACACTTGCATTGTCATTCAGCGGGAAAGTGAGAGAAGCCATCAGGCCGCCATGGGATGGTGGATGGATTTTTTCAACAGATAAAAAAGGCAATCCATGGATGAGTGTCGCCTGCCAGGGATTGGGTGCAAGTGTCTGGTATCCCTGCAAAGATCATCAAAGTGATGAACCCGACAGAGGTGCTTTGCTCAGGATTTCCGTACCTGATACCTTGATGGCCATTGGGAATGGCAGACTGAAAGGAAAACAGCAATACAAGAAGGGTTGGACTGTCTACGATTGGGAAGTGAAAAATCCTATCAATAACTACAATATCATCCCATACATTGGCAAGTATGCGCATTTCAATGAAAGCTATGCCGGTGAAAAAGGGAAACTGGACTGTGACTATTGGGTGCTAGAGGATGAACTGGAGAAAGCGAAAGAACAATTCAAGCAAGTGCCCCTTATGCTCAAGGCTTTCGAACACTGGTTTGGTGCTTATCCATTTTATGAAGACGGATTTAAACTTGTGCAATCCCCACACCTTGGCATGGAACACCAAAGTGCAGTCGCCTATGGCAATGGATTCCAAAACGGATACCGCGGCAGAGATCTGTCGGCGTCGGGCTGGGGACTCAAATGGGACTTTATCATCGTGCATGAAAGTGGACACGAGTGGTTTGGAAACAATATCACATCAAATGATTTGGCCGACATGTGGCTACATGAAAGTTTCACCAACTACAGTGAAACATTGTTTACAGATTTTCATTTCGGTACTGCTGCCGGCAATGCATATGTACAAGGTACAAGGGCCTTGATCCGCAATGATGCTCCCATCATCGCAACATACAATGTCAATGATCAGGGATCGGGTGATATGTATTACAAAGGAGGAAATTTGGTTCATATCATTCGTCAACTGTTCAAATCTGATGAAAAATTCAGGACAGCATTGAGAGAATTGAACAAAACGTTTTATCACAAAACAGTTAACACCGAAGAGGTAGAATCATTTTTCAGTACTAAAACCGGACTGAATCTTTCACCGGTATTTGATCAGTATTTGAGAAACACCTCCATCCCCACACTGGAAATCAAAAAGGGGAAAAAAGAAATCATGTACCGATGGAAGGACTGCATTCCAAGCTTCAATATGCCAGTCCGCTTGATGTCTGACAAGGAGTCAAAATGGATCTATCCAACAAGCAGTTGGAAAACATTGAAAACTTCGGCAGACTACAGCAAGCTAACAGTTGATAAAAATTTTTATGTAGGATTGCATAAATCCTCCTGATCAATCAGCCGCCCTGATTCTTCCAGCCTTTACAAATCTCCTTTGCCAATAGGGCTCATCCAAATCACTGATGATGACACCATTTGAAGTGGATGCATGTACAAATTTGTTGTTATTGATATAGAGTCCCACGTGTGAAATACCCCCAGAAGTATTGAAGAAAACCAGATCCCCCTCCTGCAATTGACTTCTATCAATGTCAGAACAGAAAGCAGCCTGTTCTCTCGAAGTGCGCGGCAGCTGAACAGCGAAGGCATCGCTTGCCAATCCTTGCACAAAAGCAGAACAATCAATTCCCTCCTTGGATGTTCCTCCAATACGATATGGAACAGCATACCATTGATGGATGTATTCCACCAATTTCTTGTTGGTGAGTTTCTCTACTTCGATGTCCAACAAAACCGAATACCTGAAAAAATAATTTGGAAGAAATTCAATCCCAGGTAAATCATTTAAATAATTGGTTGAAGGCGCATCTTCGATGAATTTGATAGCGGCTTCAGCCACATATTGGCTTTTTTTACCCGGATTCAATACCAAAGCGATGTCATCGAAGTAGGGAGAAGTTTTTTGGACTTTCTTGGCTCCCGGGATGGGTTTGAACAGGGCACAGGAGGAAAACAGTAATGCAATGAGGCCCCCTATCAACAGGTTGTGCCCAATCGGCATGACCAAAGTTTTTTTCACGCTTGAAATGTGGAAAATACTCCTTCCCATTTACTGTTTTATTTGCGAAATTCGAATTTCGCTTATGTCACGTTTTTCCCACCTGCATGTACATACCCAATATTCTTTGCTCGATGGAGCAGCTAGCATTGGCGCTTTGTACAAAAAGGCAATGGATGACGGGATGCCAGGACTTGCCATTTCTGATCATGGAAACATGTTTGGTGTGTTCCAATTTGTTGCAGAAGCATACAAGCACAAAGTCAACCCCGATGACAAAAATAGCCCTTTGAAGGTAAAACCCATCGTGGGTTGTGAATTTTATATTACGGAAAACAGGCACAGAAAAACTTTTTCAAAAGAAGAGAAAGATCCCAGGCACCATCAGATTCTCTTGGCAAAAAACGAGACCGGATACAGGAATCTGGTGAAGCTGACATCATTGGGTTATATCGAGGGACTCTACAGCAAATATCCGCGGATAGACAAGGAGCTTATCCATAAATACCACGAGGGGCTCATAGCGACCACATGTTGCCTTGGCGCATTGGTTCCCCAAACCATTATGAGGAAGGGAGAAGAAGAAGGAGAAAATGAATTCAAATGGTGGCTCAATATTTTTCAGGATGATTATTATGTTGAATTGCAGCGGCATGGAATGGAAGAGCAGGAAAAGGTCAACAAAACCCTGTTGAAATTCGCCAAAAAATACAACGTAAAAGTCATTGCATCGAACGATTCACATTATGTGGACCAATCCGACTTCAATGCACATGATATTTTGCTTTGCATCAATACAGGTGAAAAAGTTTCCACACCTGCAGCCAGAGAATTTACAGATGATGATGCAAGTTTCAGAAACAAAAGGTTTGCATTTCCCAATGATCAGTTCTATTTTAAAACAACTGATGAAATGTCAAAAGTATTTGGTGATCTGGAGGAAGCGATTGACAACACCAATGAAATTGTAGAAAAGGTTGATGTATTGGATCTCAAGCGCGATATTCTTCTACCCCATTTTGTTGTCCCCAATAAATTCAAATCACAAGATGAATACCTGGAGCACATCACCCGGGAAGGCGCACAAAAAAGATATGAAATCCTGACACCTGAAATAGAGGAACGCATTGCATTTGAACTGTTCACCATCAGCACCATGGGTTTTGCTGGATATTTTCTGATC
>JBEGMC010000043.1:0-73066 GCA_041183265.1 Bacteroidota bacterium | reverse complement strand
ACACAAACGTCATGTCCGTGCATGAATACACGGGAAGCATCCTGCAGCGTAGGTTGCAATACTCCATTTTGATATACAGGAGCATTTCCACCCGGACTCGATACTACTTTATTCTTTGAATCAAGAATGGTTAAAAATCCAGTGTTGGCATTGCGTTTGCCTTCTTTGTCTTTCGACCAGCAAACTCCTGCATATAATTTATCTCCATGAATAACCGGACGACAAACATACATTCCAGGAAGATCAATTTTTCGAAGATACTTTCCATTCAATGTGAAAATTTTGAAACAGCATTCCTCTCTTGAGGTGCAAATCAAAACAGGATTGTTTTTATCGCGGGTATCCACTACAACGCCATGTGCATTTTTTAAATTGTGATCAGGATTTTCATTGTTGTGACCACCAAATTTTCTGATAAATCTTCCACGGCTGTCAAACTGCAATATATAATCTGAACCATACCCATCGGCAACATAAATATCGCCGTTCGGTGCGACAGCTGTCTCGGTAGGAAAATAGCGGTCCTCATCTTTGTAGACACCTATGGTATGCGGCTGAGCGAGAGAAAAAATAATCCTGCCTTTCAGATCGGTCTTGACAACATTTCCATGTTGTGATTTACCCTTTCCTGCAGCATCACTGTAAAAGCCATTGTCTACAATCAATAAAAAATCTTCATCGTTTTCTTTGCTGATGGTCAGTCCATGTCCTGAAGGAAATGCATGTCCCCATGCATCCAATAACTTACCCGATTTATCAAATACCAGGATATTGTTGTGTACATCGTCTCCTACCATGAACAAACGCCCCTTGCTGTCCTGGACCATTTCATGACAATTGATCAAAGGATTGACAGAGGAATTGATTTTAGCCCATGCTTTATCAACCTTGTACCGCATTCCATTGTGTCCGATGATAAGCTCTTCCTGAATATCCTTGTGCATGATGTTGAATGCAAAAGATTTACTTGCCATCAATCCTGCTGAAGCAAGCGCAGCAGATTGAATGAATGTTCTTCTATTTTTCATACGTTGAATATAAAATATTTTGAGCGGATTATCAATACATTTGGGTATGAAGATCGATTTGAACTGCGACATGGGAGAAGGAATGAACAACGATGCGCAGATCATGCCTTATATCAGTTCTGCCAACATCGCATGTGGAGCACATGCAGGTGATGCATCGATCATGCAGCAAACCATTCGTATTGCACAACAACACAATGTTGCAATTGGTGCACATCCATCATACCCAGACCGTGAACATTTTGGGAGGATTGAAATACAAATGACAGCAGATGAGCTATACAGCGAAGTATTGCAGCAAATTCAATTGATCCAAAAAATAGCAAGAGAAGAAGGAGCCTCATTGCATCATGTAAAACCGCATGGAGCCCTGTACAATACAGCAGCCAAAAAAATAGAAGTTGCTGAAGCAATCGCAAAAGCCATTCATGATGTGGATGCTTCTTTAAAAGTATACGGACTTCCCAACAGCGTTTTTGAAACTGTTTGTAAAGCGATGGGATTGGAATTTGTCGGAGAGGGATTTGCAGACCGAACCTATAACAATGAAGGACAACTTACACCAAGAAGCATGCCCCATGCATTGATCACAGACAGCACAGTCGCTATTGAACAAGCGATGAACATGGTTCAAAGAGGGATGGTACAAACTGTTGAAGGGAGCCTGATCCCCATGCAAGTGAAAACAATCTGCCTGCATGGAGATGGGGCACATGCCATTGAATTTGCAAAAGCACTGCACGATGCTTTTCATTTGCAGCACATTGCCATCACCCATTAATTGAAGCTATTGAAGAAAAAAATATTTTCATCACCACTGATAGCTGCTGCCTTTTTAATGGCAACATCTGCGATTGGTCCGGGGTTTCTCACACAAACCGCCGTATTTACCAACAAGCTGATGGCCAGTTTTGGATTTGTGATTCTCATTTCAATATTGCTGGACATTGGAGCACAATTGAATATTTGGCGCATACTGTGTGCAAGTGGAAAGCGGGCACAGGATGTTGCCAATGAAGTCATTCCAGGGGCAGGGTATGTTTTGACGGTGCTGGTTGCAACAGGTGGACTGGCATTCAATTGCGGCAATCTTGCTGGGGCGGGACTGGGACTGAATGTGCTGACGGGATGGGATGTACAATGGGGTGCCGGGATCAGTGCCGTGATAGCCATCTTGCTTTTTATCAACAAAGAATCATTGAAATGGATGGATGCATTCGCCAAAATTTTAGGAATCGTCATGATACTGTTGACGGTATACGTAGTCTTTGCATCTGATCCTCCCATGACACAGGCATTGCAAGAAAGCATTGTGCCAAAGCAAATCGATGTGATGGCCATCATTACATTGGTAGGCGGCACAGTAGGTGGTTACATCAGTTTTGCAGGTGCGCATCGGTTGATTGATGCTGGAAAAACCGGAACCGACCATATAAAGGCAGTGAGCAAATCTGCTGTCTCTGCCATTTTATTGGCATCCATCATGCGGGTATTGCTTTTTCTTGCTGCACTGGGGGTTGTATCAAGAGGAATAACATTGAACGCCGGAAATCCTGCTGCCGATGTATTTCAACAAGCTGCAGGCATTGTGGGATATAAAATTTTCGGAATTGTCATGTGGAGCGCTGCCATCACTTCTGTAGTGGGATCTGCTTATACTTCCATTACATTTTTGAAATCAATGCATCCATTGATTGTAAAAAAAGAGCCATTGGTACTCACATTGTTTGTGCTGATTTCTTTGGTTGTATTCATGGTCATCGGACAACCTGTAAAAATTCTTGTAACCGTAGGGGCGCTGAATGGATTGATTCTACCCATTGCATTGCTGCTGATCATTACGGCGTCTTACAATAAAAAAATTGTAGGTCAATACAGACATCCGCTGTGGTTGAAACTTTTTGGTTGGATGGTAATGATGGCAACACTCTTCTTGAGTGTGAGATCGTTCATGTAATATTTAGCTGAACAGGTATTCAACATCTTCTTTCGTGAGACTCTTGACAAATCCACTGTCATCCGTAACCAGGTCTCTGGCGAGGCTTCGCTTTTTCTCCTGTAGTTGTATGATTTTATCCTCTATGGTATCTTTGCAGATCATGCGGTAGGCAAAAATATTTTTGGTCTGGCCTATGCGATGTGTTCTGTCGATTGCCTGTTGTTCCACTGCCGGATTCCACCACGGATCAACAATGTAAACATAATCCGCTGCAGTAAGATTAAGACCCACACCACCCGCTTTGAGTGAAATCAGAAATACCCTTACCTCGTCGTTGTTTTGAAAACTCTGTATGGCGCGCTCTCTTTCCGTTGCAGTAGTGCTTCCGTCAAAATATTCAAACTTCACACCCAGCTCAACAAGTTTCTCTTTGATCAACGCAAGCATGCCTAGAAACTGGGAAAATATCAATGCTTTGTGATGACCGATGTTTTCAGTGATCTCACGTCCAATTTCATCAAGCTTTACAGATACATTGGGCATTTTCTCCTCCTCATTCATGATGGCAGGAGAGTCGCATATCTGACGAAGCTTCATCAGTCCCTGTAAAATAGTCAATTGCGATTTGTCAATTCCCTGCTCGCTGATGACACCCATGATTTTATCGCGGTAATCATTTCGGTAGGCATCATAAATGGTTCTTTGCTCTTCCTCCATTTCACAGAAAAGAATGGTTTCTGTTTTTGCGGGAAGATCTTTTGCAACCTGTTCTTTGGTTCTGCGCAAGATGAATGGGAATAGCAACTTACGGAGATGATCCTTGTGATCCTTTTCGCCGAACTTATCAATGGGTGTTGCAAATTCATTTCTGAAATATTCTACCGATCCCAGCATGCCCGGATTCAAAAAATTCATTTGCGCATAAATATCGAAGGTATTGTTCTGCAATGGTGTACCGCTCATGCACAGCTTGTGCTTTGCATTCAGCAGCGTTGCTGCCTTGGTAACCTTGCTTTGGGGATTCTTGATGGCCTGCGATTCATCCAGTACAACATAGTCAAATTCAACCTCAACCATGAATTTGATATCACTTCTCAAAGTTCCATATGTAGTAATGATGATATCATAATCTTCAAAGCGCTTGTTGTTTCTGATGCGCTCACCGCCATGATGTATGACATATGTAAGATTGGGAGTGAATTTTTTGATTTCATTTTCCCAATTGAACATGAGGGAAGTGGGACAAACAACCAAAGAGGTCATTTTCCCGTTTTTTTCTTTGTACAACTGTATGAATGAAAGTGCCTGAACAGTTTTACCCAAACCCATGTCATCAGCCAATATGCCACCCCATCCAACTTCATTCAAATAATTCAACCAATGATAGCCCGCTACCTGGTATGGTCTCAGTACATGCGACAAAGCTTTGGGGGGATCTACTTCGTTGATGCGGTTGAATGATCTGAGGCGATCATACTTTTCTTCCAATTTGATCATCACCTCTTCTTCATCGATCCCATTGTAGAGCTCATCAATGATGCTCAAATGATACTTGGAGAGTCTGAGTTGATCCTGCTTGCCTTCACCAACCTTGAAAAGCAATGCATATTTTTTTAACCATTCTTCTGGAAGGATTCCTAAGCTGCCATCTTTCAATTGAACAAACTGTTGCTTGTTCTGCAATGCTTTCTTGATATCTTCAACCGTAACTTTTTGTCCACCGAACACAATATCCACCTTGGCGTCGAACCAATCAATTCCATTGGATATGTAAATCCTTGTCTCAGGTTTTGCAGTATTGAACCTGAAATTTTTCAAAATCTCAAATCCAATAATGGGGATATTGGCATCTTTCATGGCATCCACAAACAGGAAAAACCAGTTGTTCTTCAATACCTCTGATCCCTTTAAGATGAGATTAAAACTGTTTTCTGCTCTGACAAAATTTGAATGAAGAGAAGTGATGCGCTTGATAAATGCAGCTTCCGTTTCAGGATTTCGCTTGATCAATTTGATTTTCCCCTGATCAGATATATAGACGGTATCCTTGTCACTGTATTTTATTTCATACCCATGATAATCAAATACCGGTGTAAAGATCAGGTAATCATTTTTTTCCTGCAGCATCAACTTCAAATCAGGCTCCCCTTCGTAGACATCAGACATGATGGACTTGTCAAAATCTACCTTGTATTTTCTTGCAAAGGGCAGCACTTCATCTTTGAGAAAATCAGGCCAGTCAGTCAAAGAAATAATTCTGCTTTTCTCTGAAGTAAAATGTCCAATTGCCTCCACATCTTCCAATGAACTCCAACAAAACAATTGGTTGTTGAAGATGGGAAGTAAAGTCGAAGTCCATTCATTCAATGATAAATCTGTGTCCCACTCTTCGACAACGATGACAGGTGTTATTTCAACCTGTTTTTTTTGCATCTCTACCCGCAATCCTGGTTTCATCCTGCCCTCTCCAATTCCAAGCTGAACAAGATGAGAAGTGGTAAACATTTTACCAGCAGGTAATTTCAGAAAGGCTGTCCTGCCCTCATTCTCCGTAAATAGTTTGACAATCTTGGGATAGAGGTATTCATCGATCAAAGCTGTTGTTTCAGCAGGCAATCCTTCTTCTTCAGAATAAATAATGTTCTCCCACATTCCAGAAAAAGGGGAATTTCTGCTGACGTATTTGTCAATTTCACTCCTTTGCAGTTTCCTCACTGCATTCAACATTGCAACATCTTCTTCACCAAGTTCTGTAAGGGCAACATGTTTGGAAAGATCAATCTGTTCGACCTTGCTTACAAATTTCAGCGTTGACGTATCGAATTCACCCATCACCAATTCAACAGCAAAGTATGGATAACGGTCTGGAACTTCCTTGAACACAATACCAAGTCGCCTCGAAGATTCAACGCCTGTCTCTTCTTTTCTTTCTTCCTCCAATACAATCACCTCTCTCTTTGGAACAGGTTTCTTCTCTTCCACCACTGCATTTACGCGCTTGATGGTATCATCCAATACGCGTAAGAATGGTTTGCCGTCTTTGTACGTAAACTCAAATTTCTGCTCCCAATCGGCATCGTTCATGCTGTATCCATAAATACCCAACAGCTTGTTCTTCTCTTTGTCCCAGTTTCTGATGGAATCAAAATACTGCGATCCATATGCATTGAGCAGTTGAAGAAATACAATTGCCTTGTGCATACAAATAGGATGTGTATCTTCTTTGCATTTGCAGGAAGTATCAAAATTTCTTTCTTCGTTGCGCTGTATGACAACAGGAAAAGACTCACCATTTAGATCTACCCTTGCTTCAACCCTTTCCTCTTTGGCCTGTAAAATATTTGCCTTGTTGGTTCTTAAAAATATTTCTGCTTTTTCACACACTTCCGCAGTTGCGAGCATCCTGATGGTCTTGAGTTCAATTTGTTTCATCTTGACGATCGTATGTTTCTGATCGTACTTTATTGAATTGTCACCGATGATATTTTTATCAATCAGATCCTGCAACTGCAACAGGGATGCGGCTTCATGTCGACATATGTCGCCCAAATTATAGGGGCAAGTGCATCTCAGAGAAAGCGCTCTTGGGTCCTTGTATTTTTGAATATGCACTTTATAAAAAGTGCTGTAATTGTCATCTTTCACGCGAAAAGTTACAGATCCCAATAAATCATCTGTTTCCACGAACTCCACAAATCCAATGGCATGGATTTTTTTTCCGCGACGAATGACTTCGTCAGTTCCGTTGTTGTAAACAAATTTTAATAGATGCGAAAGAGACATGATCGAAACAGGTTAATCTGCGAAAGTAAACGAAAACATCTCGCATGACATGAAAGATTTGATTAAAATAATCAACCTGTTATCCTATCAATAAATAGAAGAAAATCCCTTATCTTCAAAGATTTGTTTTGTCAGTGAGAGTCACGCGTAACCTTGCTACCGGAACATCCTTTCAGAAAATCCATATCAGCTCCCAAATGTGCCTGCTCAACATGTTGTTGATACAATTGCACATACCCCCTTGTAGCTTCTGCATGTGTAGGCTTCCATGCTGCCTTGCGTTTTTCCAATTCTTCATCATCCACCAACAACTGCAATGTCCGGTCGTAAACATCCAATGCAATCATATCTCCGGTTTTGACCAGGGCCAAAGTTCCGCCCTTGGCTGCTTCCGGTGATACATGGAGTACCACTGTACCGAACCCGGTACCGCTCATTCTGCCGTCGGAGATTCTCACCATGTCTTTGATTCCTTTCTCCAGTAACTTTTTAGGAATGCCCATGTTGCCCACTTCCGGCATGCCGGGATAACCAACTGGACCCACATTTTTAAGAACCATCACCGATGTTTCATCGATTTCAAGAGCGGGATCATCTACACGCGCGTGGTAGTCCTCGATGTTTTCAAAAACAACTGCGCGGCCTGTATGCCGCATCAGATGCGGACTCGCAGCGCTGGGTTTGATGACGGCACCGTTTTCACACAAATTTCCGTTGAGCACAGCCAAGCCCGTTTCTTTTTTAAATGGATGACTGAGATCTCTGATAACTTGATCATTGTATGAAATGGCATCTTTATAATTCTCTTTCAATGATTTTCCATTTGCTGTTATACAATCAGCATGCAGACGTTCATGCATGGCTTTCATGACAACCGGCAATCCACCTGCATAATAAAAATCTTCCATGAAATATTCGCCAGATGGCTGAAGATTCGCAAGCAGTGGAATGTCTGCAGAGTTTATATGAAAATCTTCTAAACCAAGATCAATGCCAATTCTTCTTGCGATGGCTGTAAGGTGAATAACGAAATTGGTAGAACCGCCAATCGCTGCATTGATGCGAATGGCATTTTCAAAAGCTTCTTTTGTTAAAATATCTGAAAGCTTCAAATCTTCCTTCACCATCTCTACGATTCTGCTTCCTGAATATTGTGCTAAAACTTTTCTTCTGCTGTCAGCTGCTGGTATGGCTGCGTTGGATGGAAGGGTAAGTCCAAGTGATTCCACCATGCATGCCATGGTGGATGCTGTGCCCATGACGGCACAATGCCCGCGGCTTCTGCACATGCATGCCTCTGCAACGGTGAGTTCTTCTTGCGACATATCACCGCTTCTCACTGCATCTGCAAATCGCCAGATATCTGAGGTGCCAATATTTTTTCCTTCATACCTGCCTGTCAACATGGGTCCCCCTGAAACAACAATCGTGGGAATGTTTACACTGCAGGCTCCCATCACAAGTGATGGAGTTGTTTTATCACAGCCGCACAACAAGACTACACCATCCAATGGATTGGCGCGGATCGATTCTTCCACATCCATGCTTGCCAGGTTTCTGTAGAGCATGGCAGTTGGTTTGATCAGTGTTTCGCCCAACGACATCACCGGAAATTCAAGCGGGAAGCCTCCTGCAGCGATCACTCCTCTTTTTACCGATTCAGCGAGTTCACGAAAATGGGCATTGCACGGGGTTAGCTCACTCCAGGTATTGCAAATACCTATCACGGGTTTGCCGCGAAATTCTTCGTCAGGAATCCCTTGGTTTTTCATCCACGCACGATATATGAATCCGTCTTTACCAGTACGGCCAAACCAGCCCTGGCTTCTCAAAGAAGCATTGCCCATGAATTTTTTTTTACAATTTACGAATTAGGAGATTACCAATCGGTCGCCTTTGAAAATAGGCAGTACGTTCGCTCCATCAGCCGTCAGACAGTAACGGATATCTTTTTCCAATCCGTATTTCATGAGACGGTGATAGTGGGTTGCATTTTTTGATTTCATGAAATCAAAACGATCTTCTCCCGCTTCCAGGTACATGCTTTCAGCAATGCCAGAAGAGTCGCAGCTGATGTTGAAATGGGATTTGATGTGGTGGATGACAGCACCCGCAAAAAGCGTATCCTCCAAATTGACGCGGTCTTTCCATGCTGCACAACCGAGCAGCACATCCTTTTCAGATGTAATCAAATGTTTGCATACCGCTGAAAGATTGGGGAAAGAGCCGGTAATGATTTCAGGGGCACCCCTGTCGAGTGCCATGTGTAAAAGCTTGGTACCATTTGTAGTAGTCAATACCAGGACCTTGTTTTCAATAAAAGTTCTTGGATATTCAAATGGAGAATTACCGTATTTGAGTCCCTCAGCAACTTTACCATCACGCTCGCCGGCAGTGATGCCGCCAACTGATTCTCCCAATTCAATGCACTGAGGCACGGTTGCTACTGGAATGACAGAGGCAGCTCCGTTGTGCAATGCTGTTGCAATGGTTGAAGTAGCACGAAGCACATCGATGATGACAACCACTGAATTGCTGATATCATACAAATCAAGCAGGGCAGGAGAGAGACATGTATAAAGATTGCGGGATGCCACGACGCTTTCTATTTTACAAATGGGAATTTTACAACTTCAGCTTTGAGCTGCTTGTCGCGTATATCAATTAATATGGTAGAGCCTGGCTTTGCATGATCACTCAGCACATAACCCATGCCAATGCCCTTGTTCAATGTTGGAGATTGCGTACCTGAAGTTACTTTCCCAATCATGTTGCCCTCTTCATCACGGATGAAATAATCGTGGCGGGGAATGCCTCTGTCGATCATTTCAAATCCAACCAATTTTTTTTCAACGCCGGATGCTTTCTGTTTTTCAAGAAATGGAGAAGAAGTAAAGGATTTATTGAATTTGGTTATCCAGCCCAAACCCGCTTCCAATGGAGTTGTATAATCGTCGATGTCGTTGCCATACAAACAGAAACCTTTCTCAAGTCTCAACGTGTCTCTTGCACCCAATCCAACGGGCTTGATGCCTGCTTCTTTCCCTGCTTCAAAAATGGCATTCCATATTTTGATGGCATCATCGCCTTTGTCTTCAAAATAAATCTCCACGCCACCTGCTCCAGTATACCCTGTTGCACTTACCAATACATTTTCAACACCTGCAAATATTCCTTTTACAAATGTGTAATACTTGAGATTGATCAAATCCATTTCAGTGAGTGACTGGAGAATTTTGCAGGCATTGGGACCTTGAACAGCCAACAGACAAGTTTTATCTGAGATGTTGTGCATCTCAACATTCCCTCTGTTGAATTGCTGGATCCACTCCCAGTCTTTTTCAATATTGGATGCATTCACCACCAACATGTATACCCTGTTTTTCTCCACACAATAAACAAGCATGTCATCCACAATACCTGCATTCTCATTTGTCATGCAGCTGTACTGAGCTTGTCCGTTTTCCAACACAGAAGCATCATTGGTGCTGACACGCTGAATCAGATCCAATGCATGCTCTCCTTTCAAAATGAATTCTCCCATATGGCTTACATCAAATACACCAACATTGTTTCTGACAGCATGGTGTTCATCATTGATGCCTGTATAGGAGATGGGCATGTTGTAGCCTGCAAAGGGTGCCATCTTCGCACCCAATGCAAGATGCAGCGAGGTAAATGGAGTCGACTTCATCCCGCGAAGATAAATCAAATCATCGCGCCAATTTCAAGAGGTTGAGGGCCCGGAATAAAATTTGAAACTTGCTATTGGATGCAGACTGCTCGGAGGAAGATGCACTGGATGAAATGTTGTTATTGGAAGTATTGGAATGCTCAGCAATATCTGCAGTGCTGTCTTTTTGCCTCAATGGGTGAGCAGCAGATTTGAGCTCCTTTTCTTTTTCGCGGATTTCCTCCCTCAGACGCTCAATTTTTTCCTCAGGATCAATCGGTGAATCGGGAAGGGGAGGTCGGTTGGGACTATCCAGATCATATCCATCACCATTTCTTTCAATGCCGCTTTCAGTCATTTTATACCAACGACCCGGACGCCAAGATTCATCGTCATAATTTTCATCGATGTCCATTGTCAGGCCACTTGCGCCCCCTCTTATGTTGAACCAAATAAAATTACTGGCTTTTCTGTCAATGTATACTTCCTTGCCAACTGGAACTTCAACAACGAAAATCAACTGTTGATTTCTGAATTTATTTTTATTGTCAATGATAAAACCATGTGGAAGATAAAGAATGCTGTCTGATTGCTCAACGGTGTATGCAATCTGCTCTGCATATTGTTCTGCATCTGCAGCGCTGGATGCACGTGCACGCTTGAGTATCGTGACATGAAAACTGTCATCACTGCTTTTTTGCAATCGAATGCGCATGTTGGTCATCAATAAACTGTCTTCGTTTCTTGAGAGTCTCAAACCGACGATTCCTTCCAAATCCTCATCATGATCATTGAAAAAATCGAAATCAATTGGATAGTATTTCCCAGCTGGATCTGTAAACATCAGCTTGAGTTTACCTGAAGTCGGTTGTTGCAATTGAACCGTTTGTTTGATTTGTCCCGATCTCTTGAATTCTTTTGAAACCGTTACAAAAAACATCGTAACTGAAATCCACCCCAATGTCCACAACGCGCCCCATGTCCATCCCAACCAGGATGACTTGGATTTCATACCCGTGAGTTTTCTGAAAAAGTACACCAGCAATGCGATGATTGGAAGCAGCAGGAAAAGCAGGACCGTTCCCCAGCCATACAATTGAATCAAGTTGCTGTTGACCATAAAGTCTTTCAGCGGCATCAATGCAGAACCCACAACTACTATCGCAGTTCCCAGTGCAAACAGGGTCACAGCAATGATTCCCAAAATAAAGAATACAAATACTTTGAAAATGGCAGCAATGAATCTGAAAAATCCACTTCCTACAGGCTTTGCCGTTTGTTTTACTTCCTCAGCAAATGCTGATGATTTTGTTTTGATGTTGGATGCCCACTGCTCTTTGTTTTCATCAACATGTTTTTTTACTCCTTGCAGTTCATCTTGTATTTTATTTTTGATGGATGCAAGATCAATTTTCTCACCTTTCATTTCCATTTTCTCCGTTGCAGTAACTGCTTTGGGAATGACTGCCCAGAGAATGATGTATGTCAATGTAAGTGAACCAGAAAATCCATAGAATATTGGAAATCCAAACGGAAAAGTTTCTTTCAGCACACTCAACAGAACAGGAAGCAGGAAAATCAATCTTGGTATCCATACCTGTATATTAAAATATTGTGCAATACCGCTCAATACACCACCAATTACTTTGTGTTCTGCATCACGGTACAATTTTCTTCGCACGACTGTTTCAGCAACGTATTTTGATGGGAGGATGGCCCATAAAATGATGTAGAGAAAAAACATAAACCCAAAAGACCCGAAAGCCAGCAATACAAACAGTACCCGAATGATCGAAGTATCTACCCTGAAATAGGAGCCAATGCCGCTGCAAACACCACCAATCAATTTATCATTGGCATTGCGAAAGAGATTTCCTCTCGGATGTTCTGCACGCTGATATTGATTGTTGTGTGATGAAGATGATTCATCGTTCATCGACAGCTCATCAAATTGCTCTGGTCTTCCCATGCTGGAAATAATGGCTTCAACATGCTCCTCCGTGATAAAAGAAGCACCCGCTTTCATCTTCTCATTGAAGAGTTCCGCAATCCTGTTTTCAATGTCATTGACAATCTCTTCTTTGCCCTCCTCGTTGGAGAAATAATTGCGAAGACTGTCTACATATTTTTTCAAACTTTCATATGCCGGTTCTTCAATCGGAATCACCCTGCCTTGAAAATTGATGTTGATGACTTTTTTCATTTTATCTAAGTTGTAAGTTGTAGGTTTTAAGTTGTTAGTTAACAGTTGACGGTTAACAGTTAACTGTCAACAGTCAACGGCTGTTCCTCCTGCCCCTCGTCCCTCTTTTCTTCTCCCTTTGTATTGATAACTCTTTCAACAGCACCCGCCATTCCCCTCCAAGTTGCTTCGAGTTCAGCATAAAAAGCCAAACCCTTGTCAGTCAAGGAAAAATATTTTCGCGGAGGGCCACTCGGACTCTCCACCCAACGGTAGCTGAGCAAATCAGCATTCTTCAATCTTGTTAACAATGGATAAAGGGTTCCTTCCAAAATATTCAAGTCGGCCTTTTTCATCTCCTCGATGATGTCCGATGGATAGGCTTCCCCCCTGCGAATGATAGACAGGATGCAGAATTCCAGCACCCCCTTCTTCATCTGACTCTGTGTATTTTCAATATTCATGTCCTATTTTTTGACCGAAAATGATCGGTTAACAGGACAAAGATAGGGATATTTATAATACTATGCAATACATAGTAGTATTTTTTTTATAGTACTCTAATATTTAATTATGTGCAGCTTTTCCTGCCTGCCGCCGATGTAGCGGAAGCCAGATCCATCAAAATAGCCATCCTCTTCCAACATGATCCTGATATCTTTCTTCCATTCCGGGATAAATGTGGAGGAGTTCAGCTCAATGGAATAGGCAGTTTTGGGGTACAATTTATAGTCACCGCTGCCAGGAACCCCCTGCTGCATATCCCACATGCCAATCGTGGGACCCGCTGCGTGTCCGTTGAATCCCAGGGGATGGGTATAGATACTTGGGCTAATGCCCTCTGACTTTGCCTGTTTAATAGAGGAAAGGAGTATTTCATTGCCTGTTCTTCCTGTTTTGAAGTTGGAAGTTAAAATGTCTTGCAAGCGGTTGCTGTTGGCAAAAGCTTTTTTGATGGATGCAGGTGCATCTGTTTCACCGGGTTTCAATACATAAGCATGTTGCTGGCAATCTGTATTCAAACGCAAATAAGTAATACCAAAATCCACATGCAATAAATCGCCTGGTTGTACAACATCATCCTTGGGACGATTGGAAAAACTTCTCAGGTGTTCAAAGCTGGTTGAATCACTTCGCTGAATGGCAACGGATGGATGAAACCATGTTACCAATCCAAGAGAGGTGAGTTTTTGTCTGAACCACCAAACCAAATCATCCGTGGTGGTAACGCCGGGCGTGATGACCTTGTTAGAAAATCCTTCTGCAATAATATCGTGTGTGATGGATACCAATTTTGGATAGATCTGCATTTCTTTTTCCGTTCTGGTCTCCAGCCATCCCACAGCAAGTGGCTCTGCACTGATGACTTTGGGTTTATATGCTGATGGAAGTTTTTTCATGAACATATCATAATGTGTATGATCCAATCCATCTGCATGTCCGTAATCATCTGAAACATTCAATCCAATTTTTGAGGGATTTCTTGAAACGATGATATCCATCAATGCATCCCATTGATCAGGAAACTTATTCATGTCCCAGGATGCCTTGATCGACTCACCCACATTGTATCTAGCAATCGCTAATTTTTCGATTGATTTCTTTTTCACATCATGGTAAAAAACAATCATGGTGGTTCTTCTGGCAGAGAGCCATGTAGATGGCAACATGGTTCTCAATACAGGATCTTCGTTGTATTCGCGGGAAATAATCACCCACATATCAATGCCGGTTCTTTCCATCAATGAAGGCAAAACAGTATTGAAGCGTTCTTCGAGCATTTCATCAACCACCCGCGCCTGCTCTCTTTCAGGCAATACCACTTGGGCATGAGTTGAAGCAACAATAAGAAAGCAGATTAAAAATTGTACTACCCTTTTCATAAAGAATATTTATTTTTTACTTGTGTGATTTTGTATAAAACTACAACCCCTTGTCTCTTTACTCTTCTCCCTCAATCAGTCCACAATCCTCAACTTGGCATAATTCAACATGATCTTCTTGTCACCATTCAAATCAAATTTGATGGTGGCAATGGGATTGTGTGCAGCCCCTTCCATTTTCAACACGATTCCGAATCCAAATTTCTGGTGCTCCACTTTTTGTCCCTCTCTCAAATCTGAAGTATCACTTGGTTTGAAATCAGCCGATGGCTGATGAATGACTGGTTTTGTAACAGAGGATGGCGGTGGCATGTACCCCGGACGCTCACTTGTTTTTTTAGGCTGATCGAAAAAAGATTTCTGTTGGATGGTATTTGTTTGTCCCCAACCTCTCATGCGTTCAGAAGCAGTTGAACTGGATTGATTTCTGAATCCACCTCCTGCATATGATCTGTCGAGATGATCTTCCGGAAGCTCATTGATAAATCTGCTTGGATCATTTTGCACTACCTGTCCAAACTTATATCTCGTATTCGCATAACTGATCCACAGTTTCCGTTTCGCTCGGGTAATCACAACATAAAACAACCTGCGTTCTTCTTCCAACTCTTCTCTTGTATTGATGCTCATGGCATTGGGGAACAACATTTCTTCCAATCCCACTGCAAACACACATGAGAACTCCAAGCCCTTTGCGGCATGTATAGTCATCAACTTAACCGTATCTGCATTTTCATCTTTCTGATCAGCATCTGTCAACAATGTGATTTGTTGCAAATAAGCAGATAGTAAAACATCTTCTCTCAATGGTCTCGCAGGAATCGGTTCTTCAAGTTGATTGTCAGTTGACGGTTGACTGTTAACAGTTAACTGTGAACTGTCAACCCCTCCTTCATCCGCATTTCCTTGTCCCTCCGTCTCCAACAACACCCCATCCTCATCAATCTGTGCACGATTCTGTTTATCATCCACCCATTCCTTGATGGAGTTCAAGAGTTCCTGAACGTTTTCATAACGCTGAACACCCTCTGTACTTTTATCATTGAACAACTCTTTTACCAATCCTGTTTGTTTGCCGACATGAAAAGCAACATCATAGGCGTTGCTTTTTTGGAGCATGCTGGCAAAACTTTTGATCATCAGCACAAAATTTTCAATTGCCTCCAATGTACCAGCCTTGAATCCAAATTCAGCAGCTTTGGTAAGTACTTCCCACAATGTGAGCTGCTTCTCATTCGCAAACAAAATCAATTTGTCCAAACTTGTTTTGCCAATGCCTCTCACGGGATAATTGATGATGCGTTTGAGTGCTTCTTCATCACGGGGATTGACAATCACCCTCAGATAAGCAATATAGTCTTTGATTTCCTTGCGCTGATAAAAACTGATGCCGCCGAAGATGGTATAGGGAATATTCATCCTGCGGAGTGATTCTTCAAATGCACGGCTCTGTGCATTTGTTCTGTACAGAACTGCAAATTCTTTATTGAAATAATGGTTGCGTAATTTTTGCTCCTGTATGGTATCCGCTATAAATTTTCCCTCATCATTGTCGGTCATGGTGCGCACCAACCTGATTTTTTCTCCTTCACCATTGTCCGTCCACAGCTCCTTTGGAATCTGTCCCTTGTTGTTGGCAATCACCTGATTGGCAACATTCAGAATCTGTTTGGTACTCCTGTAATTCTGCTCCAGCTTTACCACTTTCACATCATCGTAATCTCTCTTAAACAATAAAATATTTTCGATGGTCGCACCCCTGAAAGAATAAATGGATTGTGCATCATCCCCCACCACACAAACATTTTCATGCATGGCACCGAGCAGCTTGATGATTTCATATTGCGCAGGATTGGTATCCTGGTACTCATCAATCATGATATAATTGAACTTATGCTGGTACTTGTGCAATGCTTCGGGATGAAGTTTCAATATCAAATAGAACTGAAGCAACAAGTCGTCAAAGTCCATCGCTCCATTCTTGAAACATCGCTTTGAATAGGCTAGATAGATTTGCGATATCGCCGGACGATTGGCTCTTGCATCTTCCTGTTGCAGTCCAAAATCATTGGCATACTCCTCTGCAGTAATCAATGCATTTTTAGCAGCAGAGATGCGGTTGTAAACCACCGCAGGTTTATACATCTTATCATCCAAATTCAATTCATGGATGACAGTCTTCAGCACACTTTTTGCATCATCTGTATCATATATGGTAAAACTGGAGGGATATCCGATTCTTGTAGCCTCAGCCCTCAAAATCCTTGCAAATACCGAGTGGAAAGTCCCGATGTATAAATTATTGGATTCCCGGTTGCCCAACATCGACTCAATCCGCTCCTTCATCTCCCTTGCTGCCTTGTTGGTAAAAGTCAATGCTAAAATCCGGAAAGGATCCACCCCATTGGCCATCAAATGTGCGATGCGGGTTGTAAGCACCTTGGTTTTCCCGCTTCCAGCTCCTGCTATGATCATCAATGGACCATCCCTGTGCATCACGGCTTCCCGCTGCTGCGGATTCAGCCCATCCAGATAATTCAACATGACTGCAATTTACTGTAAAAGGCGGATAGCACCTGCCTGCCAAGTCCCGATTGGCAAATCGTTTGTATGGATGGGGAAGTTGCAACTGTTAAAATATTGTTTAAGCAAGAACCTCATTAAACCCCTGGCAACACAACAGGTCTATCTATATGTTCGGGCTGATCACCCTATGATTTAAAAAAATAAAAATGACACACATGAAAACAAGAAACATTTTTTTATCCGCTTTCGCAGCCTTGGCCGTTTTAGCCATAGGGTTCGCCTCCTGCTCTAAAACAGATGTAAATCGCCCCGGACAATTCAGGGTATTGCTGACAGATGCACCTGGAGATTATATCGCTGCGGAAATTGACATTGTCAAAGTAGAAGTAAAAGTAGATGCAGGCAAACACCATAAAGATGATCGTTTTGGCGATGGCGACCGCCATGAAGATGACCACAACAGAAGAAAAGATGAATTCGGCGAGTGGATTGATCTGAATTATACTCCCGGAGTGATCGATGTGATGACATTGCGCAATGGAGTGGATGCAAAAATTGCTGAAGGTAATATTGTTGGCACTGTCAGGAAAGTAAGGGTTACACTTGGTACAAAAAATACTGTGACTACAAAAGATGGTGTAAAACATGACCTTGTATTGCAAAACCCAACCGAAAACTATCTCTATGTGCATTTGCACGATGAGCACAGGGGACACGGACGCGATCAGGCAGCTGCAGCGGACAAAGAAGTGGTGATTGACTTTGATGTTGCGCGTTCTATCATTGAAGAGAATGGCGTGTATTACCTCAGACCAAAAATCAGACCTTTCCATGATCAAAACGCTGGTGCCATTGAAGGGAAAGTACTACCGGCAAATATTTTTGCGGTCGTAACCGCCCTCGATGCAAGCGGAGCTGAAGTTGCAAAAGCACTTCCCAAACCGGATGGTGAATTCAAAATCCGCGGTTTGGCAGATGGTACCTATACTTTGAAATTTGAAGCCAAAGACTACCAAACTCAAACTGCATCTGTAACTGCAGTGAAAGGGAAATGTGTTAAAGTGAATACAATTACACTCACAAAATAATTTGCAAATACCTATAGACACGCAAAGGGGGTCGTCGAAAAACGGCCCTTTTTTTATTGCACATTTCTCAAGGCAACGCCACTCCTTGTTCCAGTATGCTGACCTTTTTCAATGACCAGTTTGCCATTCACAAAAACATACTCGATGCCTGTTGTGAGTTGATGTGGATTTTCATAAACGGACTTGTCCTGAACAGTTGATTCATCAATAATGAGAATGTCTGCATATTTCCCTTCCATGATCAACCCACGGTCCTTTAAATTGAATTTTTTTGCAGGAAGAGATGTCATCCTGCGAATCGCTTCTTCCAAGCCGATTACTTTTTGTTCTCTTACATATCTTGACAACACACGTGCATTGGTTCCATATCCACGTGGATGCGGCATGCCCTTCCCATCACTCACGCCCGCATCAGCAGCAGGCATGTTGAATGGATATTTCATGAAGTATACCAGGTCTTTTTCATTCATGGTATGATAAATCATCTGTGCATTGGCCTTGGCCAGCATATCCAAAATCAGGTTTGCTTCATTTATGAAATTTTTCTTTTGTCCTTTGTCGACATTGATTTGGGTGATGCTTTTGCCGTTCATGGTTGTATCCGGACCATACCATGCCACCACAGCAAAGCTGTAATCTTTTTGTTTGTCTTTTTTCTGGGATGCTTTCATCCCGTCCAGTATTTTTTTACGGATGGCAGGATCTTTCATGCGAACACGCAACGAATCGAGTCCCCCTTCCAATGCCCAATCAGGCAAACGAACAGCCAGGTTCGTACTGCTGGCAGTATACGGATATTGATCGATCGTAACATCGTAACCCTGCCTTCTTGCTTCCTCCACCATGCCAAGTGTTTCAGTGGATCGTCCCCAATTGTTTTTACCTGTCACTTTGAAGTGTGAAATCTGAACCGGAATATTTGCTTCTCTTCCAATGGTCAATGCTTCGTCGATGGCCTCGTGCACACGGTTTCCTTCGTTGCGCATATGTGTTGCATAGACACCCCCTTTTGCAGCTGCGATTTTTGAAAGTGCCACAATCTCTTCTGTTGGAGAGTACATCCCTGGCAGATAGATCAAGCCGGTGGAGAGTCCCACTGCACCATCTTTCATTGCCTGTTCCATCAGCGTTTCCATTTTTTTCATTTCATTTGATGTTGCTTTTCGGTTGTCCAAACCCATCCCCAACCTGCGAATCGTATTGTGTCCTGCAAGCGTTGCCACATTGATAGAAGTTTTTGCGCTGTCAATTTTATAGAGGAACTGTGCGATATCATCTGCACCGCTGCCGCAATTGCCCGTCACAACCGATGTTACACCATCATAGATATAATTATCGGCAGTGGGTTTTTTAAAAATACTCTCCTCAATGTGTGCATGCACATCGATGAATCCGGGTGCCACGATGTTGTTTTTTGCATCGATGATTTTTGCCTGGGGATACTTGGATGTGAGTCCCCTGGAAACCTCCACAATGCTGTTTTTCCGAATCGCAACATCTGCTCTGAACCAGCTGTTGCCCGTACCGTCTACGATTCTTCCGTTGACAATGATATAATCTGCCTGGGCATTTGCCAAGATTGATGATGCAGCGATCAAAAGCAAGAGTAAACTCTTTTTCATATTGCTTGTTTTACATATAAAAGGTAAGCATTCTTTTGAAAGTTTGTAATTTAGGCCATGAACATCAAGGTATTCATCACAGGAGGAACGTTTGACAAGGAATACAATGAACTGACAGGTGAATTGTTTTTCAAGGAAACGCATTTGAATGAGATGCTGCGTTTGGGTCGATCCAATTTGAATCTTGATATCACGACCTTGATGATGATTGACAGCCTGGACATGAAGGATGAACACAGAAAGTTGATCGCCGAGGCATGCAAGCAAGCCCCGCATGACAAGATCATCATCACACATGGAACAGATACCATGGCAGTAACGGCAAAATTTTTGGCAGATACCATCAAAGAAAAAACCATTGTCCTTACCGGCGCAATGGTTCCTTATAAGTTTGGCAGTTCCGACGGACTCTTCAATCTCGGCAGTTCACTGGCCTTTGTGCAAACCCTTCCCCACGGCGTTTATGTTGCCATGAACGGGAAATACTTCGAAGGAAACAATGTCCGCAAGAACAAATCAACCGGCGAGTTTGAGTTGATCAATGCTTAAACATTCTATACAAAAAAACCAGAGATTGCTCTCTGGTTTCTTAATGGGTAAGTAAGCGTTGGCCTACATTACTTTCTTTCCAACAATTTGAAGAACTGATCCAACTGAGGAAGAACAACAATGCGCGTTCTGCGGTTTCTTGCTTTTCCTTCTGCAGATGAATTGTCAGCAATCGGACGATACTCTGAACGTCCTGCTGCAACCAGCTGCGCTGGATTCAATCCATATTGTTTTTGCAATAATCTTACAATGGTAGTTGCACGCTTTACTGAGAGATCCCAGTTGTCTTGCATCAAATCATTGTTGCCATTCAATGTTACATTGTCAGTGTGACCTTCCACCATGTACTCCAAATCAGGTTGTGCTTTCAACACTGTTGCTACTTTGCTCAAAACAACTTTCGCTTTATCACTCACATCAAAACTTCCAGTCTTGAACAATACTTTATCAGAAATATCAACATATACCACTCCTTTGTCAACCTTGATGTTCACATCCTGGTCACTCAAATCACCCAATGCACCTTTCAAATTCATGACCAATGCCATGTTCAACGAATCCTTTCTTGCAGCTGCCTGCTGGATAGATTGGATGTATGAATCTTTGGCACCGATGTTATCCAATGATTTTTTGATGCTCTCTGCCTGAGATGAAGAAATCACAGACAAATCTTCCAATTGCTTCAGCGCAACGTTGTTGTTCTTTTTCAACATATCCACCTGATCTCTGAGCGCAGCCAATTGTGCTTCTCTTTGTGCATCTGCGATGGCACGCTGACGATCAGCTTCTGCTTTTTCATCCTTGCATGCTTTTGTTTCTTTCTGTGATTCAATCAACTGATTGTTCAAAGAAGCATACTTGTCATTCAATGCCTGATACTTTTTGGTGCTTACGCAGGAGAAAAGCGTTCCAACCAATAACAAAGGCAATACAAAATGTTTAGTTTTCATTGTTAGTTTCTTTTAAAGAATTGACATTACGCAAATATAATACGTTATTTTTCATCTGCATCAACTGTTCGAACAAAAGCACTTCTTTTGGGTGCAGGCATCACACTGTGTTCACCTCTTACACCTTTCCAAATCACTTCACTGAATTCAAAATCATTTGCACGGTCTTCCTTGCTGAAATCAAATGTCTTGCTCTTTCTTGCCAGTGGACCGTCTTTTGTATTCACATCATTCAAATTAACATTGGCCGGTATGGCATGAAAAGTTTTTGTATTGGGTATCTTACTGAAACTCCGCCACATAGGCGTTGCAGCAGCATCGTACTGCGACATGGGCGCCATTCCCAAAATCAATTCTATAGTTCTTACCATAGATGATGTACTGTACGGCGTATGGTCAATAAATCCTCTCTTGACATATCCGCCCGCAACATAGGCAGTGGTGCGGTGTGCATCGACATGATCAGGACCATTCTGTGCATCGTCTTCTACAATAAACACGACTGACTGCTCCCAGATGGGTGACTTGGACAAATGCTCGACAAACAATCCAACCGCCCAATCATTGTCAGCCACATGTGCAAAGGGCGTTGGCCTTCCCAAACTCATGCCCTCCGTATGGTCATTGATCAAACGCAAGGTATTCAACTGTGGAACTGCATTGATCCGCAACAAGGAATCAAAATCCCTTTTCCATTGATTCACCCGCGTGGTATCGCGAACGGTTTCATCCCAACTGGTATAATAGGGACAAAAATGTCCCTCTAATATTTTCAAATTCGGTTTGTAATCATCTGCGAATTCTCCGTAGGTCCGGTAACTCACCCCATGCCGCTTGGCATTCCCCCAAATGAAATCACCCTTGTTGTCTGCAGCCCGTCTCCTTCCTTCCGCATCATAATCACCACCCCTTCCTCCATAGGATGTTGGCCAGTTTTTTTCGAGATAATCTGTTGCGTATGCCCCGAATGTCCAGTTATGCCCGTCGGCACTGACCTCTCCATCCACATAAAAATTATCCAACAACACAAATTCCTTCACCAAGGCATGCTGATTGGGAGTGATCTTTTCACCGAACAACAACAAACTGGTGTCTCCGTTTCCACCAACAACATCAGATAAAACCTGGTCATAGGTTCTGTTTTCCTTCACGATGTAAAACACATATTTAATAGGAGAGGGATCGCCGATTTTCATGGGAATGGGATTGCCGGCTTCGCCGCTTGCCTGCATTTCTTTTTCTTTTGAATAAGGTGTATTGGCATAGACCGCTTTGGAATAGGATCCCAACAACTGCTCCGAGGGCTCTTCGAAAATACTCATGGTGCCCTTGAAGAGTCCGCCGATATACTCCACAGCCGCAGGTTTAGATGCATCGCCTTTTTGGAAAATCACTTTCTGTTTGTTGCCCAGGGGATTCGGGCCATTGGGATTTGCAAGAGAGTTGAACCCCTTCCCGTTGGTTACAAAAACTTTTTTTCCCACCACGCGCACATTGGTAGGATACCAACCAACCGGTATGAATCCGAGTGACCTGCTCGATCCAGCATCCGCTACTTCAAAAACCGCCAAAGCATTGTTGTCGGCATTGGCGATGTACAAACGCTCTTCATCGGCCGACAATGCGAGTCCGTTTGTCGTCGATCCCGGCACAGCATCTGCATACAATGCAGCATTCAGCGTTTCGATGGTTCTCATATCGTTTGTGCGGATGACAGAAACTGAGTTGTCGTTTGAATTGGCCACAAACAAACGATCGCCTTTTTTATTGAGGATGATTTCATTGGGATTGTCACCTACCGGCTGACGGGCAATGATCTTGCCGTTGGATGCATCGATTTTCAACACCTGATCTCCGCCCCAAAGGGATACATACAATATGGTATGATCTGGCGAGAGGATACAACCGTATGCTTCAGCACCTAATTTGATTTGATGAAGAATAGACTTGTCATCTGTATTCATTATATACAGTGAACTGTCATCTCTTGTAACTGTATACAGCAAATGTTTTTTGCTGTTGATGGCAATGCCTGCGGGTCCGATTTTCACCGGCCATGGTTTCCCCAAGAGGATGCTGTCTCTCAAAGTCAATCGGTCTCCTTTGGTGCCGTACACATTGATCCTGTTGTCATAGCCGGCAGATACATATAACAATTGATCGTCTTCTGAAAATGCCAATCCATACCAGGCTTTCTCCATCACCAATTCATCAATCACCCGCTCATTGGCGATGTCGATGTATTGGATGGAATGTCCGCTTTGCCCATTGTTGCTGACCGCCATGCGCTTCCCGGAATGGGAGACTGCCATGTTCAGCGGAAGGTCGCCCAAAGGAAGACTTCTGCCGGCGGGGGTCAGCGACCAACCGTTGGGAAGGGTCACAGGAGCTGGCAGTTGACAGTTCACGGTTTGGAGCTGAAAAAGACAGGCAAAGAGCAACATGTATTTCATACAAGCGGTTTTGGTAACATAAAAATAAGCTGGATGTGCGTAACTAAATTTTGCAGAGCTGCTATGAAATCATTAATTTCAAATTGATTTTTGTTATTGGCTGCTTGCCAGTAAATTCTTGTTTGTTTTCTCATGTCTACCCTGCTGTTTGTCTAATCAGCAGGGTTTTTTGTGTAAAACACTAATAATTTTAGTGGATAAAATGCTAAAAAAATTAGTTTATTCAATTTGGATGATTTACCTTTACCCTCTCAAATAATTAAGATTATGTCAAACAATGAAAAATTAAAAGCGCTGAAACTCACGCTAGACAAGATCGAGAAGGATTATGGCAAGGGAAGCGTGATGATGATGAACGAGAAAGGGGAGGCGCAAATTGAAGTAGTATCAACAGGCTCTATTGGATTGGATGCAGCACTTGGCATCGGCGGTTTACCCAGGGGAAGGGTCATTGAAATATACGGACCCGAAAGTTCAGGTAAGACGACCATCGCCACCCATGTTATTGCCGAAGCACAGAAAAAAGGCGGTGTATGTGCCATCATTGATGCGGAACATGCGTTCGACAGTGCCTATGCAAAAAAATTGGGGGTCGATGTTGACAACCTGCTGATTTCTCAACCGGATTATGGTGAACAGGCATTGGAAATCGCCGACAGGTTGATTCTCTCAGGCGCTTTGGATGTGGTGGTGATTGACTCTGTGGCAGCATTGGTTCCAAAAAGCGAACTGGAAGGAGAGATGGGTGACAGCAAAATGGGATTGCATGCGAGACTGATGAGCCAGGCACTCAGAAAGCTGACTGCCACGATCAGCAAAACAAATACCATCTGCATTTTCATCAACCAGTTGCGTGAGAAAATAGGCGTGATGTTTGGAAACCCGGAAACCACTACAGGTGGAAATGCTTTGAAATTTTATTCCTCTGTGCGTTTGGATATTCGCAGAGCCGCTCAAATCAAAGACGGCGAAGAAGCCATCGGTAACCGCGTGAAAGTGAAAGTGGTCAAGAACAAAGTTGCTCCACCCTTCCGCTCTGCAGAATTTGATATCATCTTTGGTGAAGGCATCTCCAAATCAGGAGAAATCATCGACATGGGTGTTGAATTGGGCATTCTTCAAAAAAGCGGCAGCTGGTACAGTTACAATGGAGATAAATTGGGACAGGGACGTGACAGTGTCAGACAACTGATCATCGACAACCCGGAAATGGCGAATGAAATCGAAGCGAAAATCAGAGAAAAACTGAAAGAAGCTCAAACAACATAATGATCAGATGGGTTTTTGATTATCAACCGCATCCTGTAGAGGATGCGGTTTTTTGTTAACTTCCACCTACAAAAATCCTACATGGAAAAAAAGCGATCCCTGAACAAAAGAAAGCGCATTGCACTGGTTGCACACGACAACAAGAAAAAAGAACTGATTGACTGGGCTGTATACAACAAACATGCCTTGTCCAAACATGAACTGCTGGCAACAGGCACAACAGGAAAATTGCTGGAAGAAGCACTGGACAGATCAATTAAAAAATTATTGAGCGGTCCACTGGGTGGCGATCAGCAAATAGGAGCACTGATTGCAGAGGGACAGGTAGATACACTGATTTTTTTCTGGGACCCGATGGAGGCACAACCGCATGACCCAGATATCAAAGCACTGCTTCGACTGGCCGTGACCTGGAACATTCCATTCGCCTGCGATCGGGCAACAGCTGATTTTTTACTTACCTCACCGCTGATGTTTGAAGAGTATACATGCAGCATTCCTGATTATTCAACGTATTTAAAACGCGACGTAAAATAAGTCCATGAAAAAATTATTCATCGCACTGCTCTGCATCAACCTTTCTGCCGCAGCGCAGGATACCATCTCCACAACAACAGTCAAACAAGCCGGACTCCTCTATGATGTTAGATTCACAGAGCAAGAAATAGAAATGATGCTGCAGGATCTGAAAGACAACCTGGCTGACTATAAAAAAATACATGCACTGCAACTGAACAACAGCGTCGCGATGAGTGCTGCACAACGTTTGCAACCCGACAATGCTGCACAACAAAAAATCACCTGGGAATACAACAGGAACATTCAACTGCCGTCCAATCAAAATGAATTGGCATTTTACTCCATCCATCAACTGGGATCGCTGCTGCGTAAAAAACTGATCAGCTCGAAAGAACTGACCACCTTTTTTATCAACCGAATAAAAAAATTTGGTGATACCCTCCAGTGTGTGGTCAGCATCACTGAAGATATTGCCATGCAACAGGCTGCAAAAGCAGACGATGATTTTAAAAAAGGAATCGATAGAGGTCCCTTGCAGGGAATCCCCTACGGACTCAAGGACCTGTTTGCAGTGAAAGGCACCAAAACAACATGGGGCGCTGCTCCTTATAGAGAACAAGTAATCGAAGAAGATGCCTATGTATATACAAGACTGAAAGAAGCAGGCGCGGTGCTGGTGGCAAAATTCACACTGGGTGCATTGGCAATGGGTGATTACTGGTTTGGTGGAAGAACCAAAAATCCCTGGAACCTTGAAAGAGGCTCCAGTGGCTCATCAGCAGGATCTGCATCTGCTACCGTTGCGGGACTCGTACCGTTTGCCATTGGAACAGAAACACATGGATCCATCGTTTCACCCAGTCACACGTGTGGAGCAACCGGATTGCGACCAACATTTGGAAGCATCAGTCGATCTGGTGCCATGACACTGAGTTGGAGCCTGGACAAGATTGGTCCCATTTGCAGATCCGCTGAAGATGCAGCAACTGTATTCAGTTATATCCACGGCACCGATACGAAAGATGCAAGTGCAGTAAATGCAGCATTCAATTACAATCCGAACATGGATGTAAAAAAACTGAAAATCGCATACGCAAAAAATATTTTCGACAAACTGGATACTGCAGCGCAGGAGTGGAGTGTATTGAAACAACTGACAGCAGCTGGTGTCGAATTGCATCCGATGCAATTCCCCGATACAGAGACCTATCAATTCGATATGATCGGTATTGTCATTGGAAGCGAGGCTGCTGCTGCATTTGATGCATTCACGCGCTTGAACATCGATGACCAAATGACAAGACAAACAAGAAACGACTGGCCGAATTATTTCAGACAGGCAAGAACAATCCCAGCCATTGAATACATCAATACACTTCGCCACCGTTCTGTACTCATGGAAAAAACAAATGCAGCGATGCAAAAATATGATGTGGTGATAGCGCCAAGCTTCGGCGGACGCCAACTGGCCATTACCAATCTGACCGGACATCCTGCACTATGCATGCCAACCGGATTGAGCAAACAGGGAACACCAAACTCCATCACTTTCCTGGCGAACTTGTTCAAAGAAGAAGCCTTGTTGGCTTTTGGAAAATTCTTTCAATCCATCACTCCCTTCGATGAAATGCATCCTGAAAAATTCAAGTGACCCAGATGAGTTAATTTTGATGCATGCCTTTTGAATTGCATGCTCCCTATCAACCTGCCGGTGATCAACCGGAAGCCATTCGTCAATTGGTGGAAGGCATTCAGCTTGGAGAAAGGTACCAGACATTGTTAGGTGTAACCGGATCAGGAAAAACATTCACAATGGCGAATGTGATCCAACAAGTTCAGAAACCAACCCTGATCCTTACCCACAACAAAACATTGGTTGCACAACTTTACGGAGAGTTCAAACAGTTTTTCCCAGAGAATGCTGTAGGATATTTTGTATCCTACTATGATTACTATCAACCGGAGGCTTACATGCCGGTAAGTGATACCTACATCGAAAAAGATCTTTCCATCAATGAAGAACTTGACAAACTTCGCTTGCATGCAACATCAGAATTGTTGAGTGGGAGAAGAGACATCATTGTTGTTGCTTCTGTAAGTTGCATTTATGGAATGGGTAATCCTACTGAATTTGAAAACGGCATCATCCGGATCCACCAGGGACAAATCATCAGCCGCCAGGGATTCCTGCATTCACTTGTCAATGCACTTTATCAAAGAACACAACTTGATTTCAAACGCGGAACATTCAGGGTAAAAGGCGATACGGTTGACATCAACCTCCCTTATCTCGATGTTGGATACCGCATTACTTTCTTTGGAGATGAAATTGAAAGCATCGAAACGCTTGAAATTTCAACGGGTAAAAAAATCGGAGCACTGGAACATGCTGCCATCTTCCCTGCAAATCTCTACCTGGCTCCCAAAGAAATCATCAACCAGGTGATTTCAGAAATATTGGATGAATTGGGTAAACAGGTTCAATACTTCAAAGAAACCGGCAAACATATTGAAGCACAGCGATTGAGCGAACGCGTAAACTTTGATATTGAAATGATCAAAGAGTTGGGCTACTGCAGCGGAATTGAAAACTATTCCAGATTTTTTGACAGAAGAGCGCCTGGCACAAGACCTTTCTGCTTGCTCGATTACTTTCCAAAAGATTTTCTCTGTTTCATTGATGAAAGTCACCAAACCATTCCTCAAGTCAGCGGCATGTATGGAGGTGACAGAAGCAGGAAACTGGTGTTGGTAGATTATGGATTCCGATTGCCTGCTGCACTGGATAATCGTCCCCTGAACTTCAATGAATTCGAACAAATGCTCAACCAGGCAGTATTTGTATCCGCCACTCCCGGAGAGTACGAACTCAATAAAACAGAAGGGGTGGTAGTAGAACAGGTGGTCCGACCAACCGGACTCCTGGATCCTCCCATTGAAATCAGGCCGAGTCAACATCAGGTCGATGACCTACTGGATGAAATCGATAAAACTGTCAAGAAAGGCGACCGTGTGCTGGTAACCACCCTCACCAAAAAAATGGCGGAGGAAATGGACAAATACCTGAAACGGATTCAAATCAAATCAAAATACATTCACTCTGAAGTAGATACACTGGAAAGAGTAGAAATTTTGAGACAATTGAGATTGGGCGTCATCGATGTACTGGTTGGAGTAAACCTCTTGAGAGAGGGACTCGATCTGCCGGAAGTCTCGCTGGTAGCGGTTTTAGACGCAGACAAAGAAGGATTCCTGAGAAACGAAAAATCATTGACACAAACAGCCGGAAGAGCCGCCAGGAACGCAGATGGCCGTGTCATATTTTATGCAGATACCATCACAGGCAGCATCCGCAAAACACTGGATGAAACAGAAAGGAGAAGAAAAAAACAAATCGAATACAACACATTACATGGGATAACACCCATGACTGTCAGCAAGAGCAAAGAACAGGTCATCGCTCAAACTTCGGTATTGGACATCAAGGGTTATGATGAACGAAATGCACTCGCAGCCATTGGAGAAAATCATGTCAGCGATATGGCTGCAGAGGACCAGTCCAGCTATTCCACGATCCCGCAAATGGAGAAGCACGTTGCCAAACTTAAAAAGGCAATGGAAAAAGCAGCAAAGGACCTGGATTTCATGGAAGCAGCAAGACTGAGAGACCTCATGTTTGAGGGGAAAAATCGTCTCGAAGCAATGAAAAAAGGATCCTGATTTTGATCCTGAAATCAGACATGAATTGAGTAAATTCACGGATACTCAAAAGGAAACCATGCGTCTGAAATTTGCTGTTTTTACATTTATCTTTTTTTGTTCACTGCAGATGGTGAATGCACAAAAAGTAAAACCGAGATTCAAAGAATTAGCACTCAATGATCTAGGGCAGTTTGAAAGTCCATCTGCAAACTGGAAAATCATTGGTGCTGTTCAATCCAACTTTACGGATACAATCCTGCATACCGCCAAAGGAACTGGCATTCTTTTCAATGACTATACAAATGCTATCAAATACAAACCCGGGCACCACATCACCAGCAAACTTCAGCACGGCGATGTTTTGTTGGATTTTGATTTCATGATTCCCAAAGGTTCAAACGCAGGCATCTATTTGCAATCACGTTATGAAGTTCAAATCAATGACAGCTGGGGCGTGAAACTTCCCACATCATCTGATATGGGCGGAATCTATGAAAGATGGAAAGATGAAAAAGGATTCGAAGGAAGTGCTCCAATGACGAATGCAGCATTTGCACCTGGACTCTGGCAGCACATGGAAATTTCTTTTCAGGCACCAAGATTTGATGCAAGCGGAAAAAAAACAGCCTCTGCAAAATTCAATTATGTTCGTTTGAATGGTGTAACCATTCATGAAAACATCATCGTCAGTGGTCCAACCCGTTCACCAGCATTTGAAAATGAAGCAGCCTATGGTCCGTTGATGATACAAGGTGATCACGGACAATTGGCCATCCGCCATTTCAAATACGCGCCGCAGGATGAATTGACTGTGAGCCTCAGCGATATCCAATATGCTTATTTTGAAAAATCAGCCAAAACGCCTGAAGAGGCATCGAAAACAAAACCAACCAGCACGGGTAAAACAAAAATCCTGGATGGAAGATTGGCTTCTGCAAGAGATCAATTTTTTTTACAGTTCGAAGGAAAAATACAGATTCCCTCAAAAGACAGCTATACTTTTTCCATGTTGCATACCGGTGATGGGAGTCTCGAAATAGATGGTAAAAAAGTCATTGAGCCTAACTGGACATGGATCGGTGCAGAACCACTGACTGGCAAAGTTGATTTAGATGCTGGCCTTCACACATTTAAAATTTGGATCAGCAAAGATGTGAACTGGGCACCACCCGGATTTTCACTCTATGTTGAAAAGCCCAACAGCAGAGCATTTGCATTGCATACACCTGCATCCATGCCAGATAGAACACCGGCACCATTGGTGGAAGTAAAAGCATCCGGCCATCCTGAAATCGTCCGCTCGTTCATGTATCACCACAACAAAAAATTGACACACGTGCTTTCTGTTGGAGATCCAGCACAATTGCATTATGCCTATGATTTGCTGCAAGGCGGCTTACTGAAAATTTGGAAGGGAAATTTCCTGAACGCGACAGACATGTGGTATGAAAGAGGCGAACCGCAAACATCATCTCCATTGGGAGCATCCATTGATCTTGTTGGAAATTGTCCTGTTTACGAGAAAAATGCAACAAAAGACTCCATTGCAGATTACCAATACAAAGGATATACGCTTTCAAGCAAGAGTCACCCTGTGTTCAAATATGCCTACAAGAAAATGATGGTTGAAGACCAAATCAGTCCCAACGAAACAGGCAAGGGACTTACAAGATCCATCGAAGTGAAGGGTGAAGGAAAAGACAAAACATGGATCAGGATTGCGCAGGGTTCAAACATCACACCGCTGGGCAATGGAGTATATGCGATAGACGACCAAAAATATTTTATTCAAATTGGCAGCAGCATCTACCCCAATATTGAAACGTATATGGGACAGCGGGTATTGATACTTCCTGCCAAAGAAAAAATTCAATATCAACTTATCTGGTAATGTATTCAATCAAAAAACATGCGTAACAAAATATACATCTGCTCATTCTTGCTTCTGCTCACTGTATCAACCATTGCTCAAAAAAATGCAGTGCAGTCAGAGAAAGATTTTTATGCACTGAAAACCATTGCCATCCCCGACAATGTAAAACTGGAAGTAGGCGGCATTGCAGTGATGCCTGATGGAAGAATAGCAGCTTCAACACGCAGAGGTGAAATATGGATCATCCAAAATGCATACGGCAACGGACAACCACACTTCACAAGATTTGCATCGGGATTGCACGAGGTGCTTGGACTCGCATACAGAGACGGAGCATTCTATTGCACACAACGTGGCGAACTGACCAAGATAGAAGATAAAAATGGTGATGGCGTAGCTGACAGTTATACGCCCATTACACTTTTTGAATTAAGCGGCAACTACCATGAATATGCATACGGTCCGGTATTTGATAAAAACGGTGACATGTATGTAACACTCAATGTTGCATGGGTAGGATACGGTGACGGCTTGGGCAAATGGCATGGATGGTTGATCAAAGTCAAACCCGACGGTACACAAGAACCCATTGCAACCGGATTGCGTTCCCCTGCTGGATTCAATGTGAACAGCAACAACGATGTGTTTTATGCAGAGAACCAAGGCGACTGGGTGGGAAGCGGAAGGGTTACGCATTTGGAGAAAGGTGATTTTGCAGGAAATGCAGGCGGACTCAATTGGACAAAGGAACCCAACTCGCCACTGAAGCTGACAAAAGAAGATTTGAAACAAGTGGACAATGGACAGCCCATGTATGAGGCTGCAAAAAAAATCAAAGAACTAAAGCTGCCTGCTGTATGGTTTCCGCATACCGTGATGGGTATCTCAACTGCAGATATCATTGAAGACCAAACCAACGGTGCTTTTGGTCCGTTTGGTGGACAATACTTTGTTGCAGATCAGGGACATTCAAAAATCATGAGAATGTCACTCGAAAAAGTAAATGGAAAATACCAGGGAGCATGTTATCCTTTTTATGAGGGATTTGCATCAGGACTTGTAAGGTTGCGTTGGGGTTTGGACGGTTCTATTTTTGGTGGAATGACCAGCAGAGGATGGGCAAGTACGGGGAAAGCGGAATATGCTTTGCAACGATTGGTATGGAATGGAGAAGTCCCTTTTGAAATGAAAGATATTCATGCCTTGAGCGATGGATTTGAAGTGGAGTTTACACTTCCTGTGAATAGCAGTAAATTAAAAGATCCACGAAATTTTACAGTGAACAGCTTTACCTACAAATATCATCATCAATATGGGAGTCCCATTGTCAATAACCGTCCCAGAAAAATCATTGGCATGATTCCTTCGGCGGATGGAAGAAAAGTCAAGCTTGTACTGGACAGCCTGATTCCAGGATACATCCATGAAATCAGGGTTGCAAACCTTGAATCAACTGAACAGAAATCACTTTTGCATGATTTTGCATATTATACATTGAATGAAATTCCTTCGGGAGATAAAACAATTTTGAAAGAAGGAGATAAAGTGAATGCACATACAGGTATGCATCATGAGATGAAAAATACCTTACCAGCAAAAATTTCTCCATCAAAGAAAAGACAAACCACGATGCCTGCTGATTGGATACAGCCGGATAAAATTTTGAAACTGGGAACCAAACCGGGATTGAAATACGATGTAACGAATTTTGAAATCAAAGCAGGAAGCAAGGTCAGGCTCATCTTCAACAACAATGATGACATGACCCATAATGTTGTCATCACTGCTCCAGGAGCTGCAGATGAAGTTGGATCGCTTGCACTGAAAATGGGACTCAAGGGATCAGAGATGAATTATGTACCCAGTTCGAACAAAGTCCTGTTTCATACCGGATTGCTTCAACCCGAAAGCAGTGAATCGATTTATTTTGTTGCGCCTTCCACACCCGGAGAATACATGTTTGTATGTACGTTCCCCGGGCATGCTTCTGTGATGAGGGGCATCATCAAAGTAGTTCCATAATGGTAAGAGAAATGCATCAATGGTTCAGTCCCGCGTTGCAAAAGGAAATGCCGATTGCTGTTTACGGACATTACGGATTTGCGCTGTTGATGATACCAACAGCTGCAGCCGACTACTTGGAATATGAGCGGTTTGAGCTGATACACCAGCTCGCACCGATGATTGATGCCGGAAAAATAAAAGTATTTTCGATCAACAGCATCAATACAGAAAGCTGGATGAACAAGGGTATGGAGGGTGCGCACAAAGCCATCCGACAAAATCAGTTCAATGAATATATTTTCAATGAAGTAGTCCCCTTCATCAGAAATTTTACTTCACATGAAACACCCATCATCACTGCAGGTGCATCTTTTGGAGCCCTCCATGCGATGAATGTATTCCTTAAAAGACCCGACCTGTTCAATGGTGTGATTGCCATGAGCGGAGTATATGATTTGATGGAATATACAGATGGATATTACGATGACCAGGTCTATTTCAACTCACCCATCCATTATATTCCCAACCTGACCGATCACGAAACACTCGAAAAAATCAGAACTGGTAAAATGATCATAGCTTCGGGGAGTGGTTCACATGAAGATCCGGAGGCCAACAGAAGATTTTCGGGCGTATTGCACAGCAAATCCATCCCGCATGAGCTGGAAATCTGGGCAGATGATATCCATCATGATTGGCCTACCTGGAGAAAGATGTTGCCTTACTTTATAGACGCGAAATTTTAAAAATGGAAAAGAGGCTTTTTTTACTGGATGCATTTGCATTGATTTTTCGTGCTTACTATGCACTGATCCGCAATCCACGCATAACCAGCAAAGGGAAGAATACCAATGCTCAATTTGGTTTCACCAATGCATTGGTTGATTTGATCAACAAGCAAAAGCCAAGCCATATGGCCATCTGCTTTGATACAGCAGCCCCCACCGAACGTCATACTGATTTTGCTGATTACAAAGCAAACCGTCAAGAAGCACCTGAAGATTTATTGGCTTCTATCCCTGATATCAAAAAAATTATTGAAAGTTTCAATATCCCCATTATTGAAACAGATGGTTTTGAAGCAGATGATGTAATCGGAACATTGGCCAAACAGGCTGAGAAAGCAGGCTATCATGTTTATATGGTAACGCCTGATAAAGACTACGGTCAATTGGTAACAGACAACATCAAAATATACAAGCCGCCATACCAGGGAGGTGACTTTGAAATCATTGGGCCTGCTGAAGTATGTGAAAAATGGAACATTCAAAACGTCGACCAGGTCATTGATATGCTTGCCATGATGGGCGATGCAGTAGATAATATTCCTGGTATCCCCGGTGTGGGAGAAAAGACAGCTGCAAAATTATTGGCAGAATACGGATCACTGGAATCGGTACTGGACAATGCAGATAAAATAAAAGGTTCGATTGGTGAGAAGGTGAGACAAGGCCGGGATCTGGCGATCATGAGTAAAAAACTCGCAACAATCATTACATCTGTCCCCGTTGAATTTCATGAGGAAAATTTTAAAGTCACAGAACCCAACAAAGAATCACTGAAAGATATTTTCAGTGAACTCGAATTCAGAACCATCGGAAAAAGAATTTTGGGTGAAGACATTCCGATAGCCGGTCCAGTTGAAAAAGCGGCACCGGTGCAAGGAGATTTGTTTGGAGCACCCGCATCCAATACTGTTACCCCATCTTCACATGAATCACAAGAAACAGAAGAGATCCCCCTGGTAGCTGATAAAAATATTCACAATACAGCCCATGCATATCACCTGGTTGATACCGATGAAAAAATAGATCAGCTGATCAAAGCATTGCAAAACGCAAATGAGATTTGTTTTGATACGGAAACAACCGGACTCGATGCCAATATTGCTAAAATTGTAGGCATGAGTTTTTCAACCCAAACAGGAACTGCCAGTTATGTTCCTTGTCCGGATGACGAAGCAAAAACAGCTGCCATCCTTCAAAAGTTCGTTCCACTTTTCAATGATGCCTCTAAACTGTGGATAGGACAAAATATCAAATATGATTTGCTGATCTTGAAGAGACTGGGGATTGAATTGGCCGGCAATATGTTTGACACCATGTTGGCCCACTATGTAATTGAGCCGGAAGGCAAAAGAAGCATGGATTTGCTCAGTGCGAAATATTTAGGATACGAGCCAATACACATCGAAGAACTGATAGGTAAAAAAGGCAAGGGTCAGGGTAACATGCGAGATGTAGAGATTGAAAAAGTAAAGGAATACGCCGGTGAAGATGCTGATATTACACTTCAACTAAAAAATATTTTTGAACCGCAGCTGAAAACAAAGCAGGTAGAAAAAGTTTTTTACGAAGTAGAAAATCCTTTGGTGAAAGTACTCATGGACATGGAGTTTGAAGGGATTAGAATTGATACCGGATTTTTAAATGACTATTCCAAAGAATTGGAAAGGGAGGCTAAACAATCTGAAGAGGCAGTATACAAAACAGCAGGAGTAAGATTCAACCTCGCTTCGCCTAAACAGTTGGGAGAAGTTTTATTTGATAAATTAAAACTCGACCCTAAAGCAAAAAAAACAAAAACAGGACAATATGCTACAGGCGAGGATGTGCTTCAAAAATTGGCACACCAATTCCCCATCGTATCAGATATTCTTACTTTCAGGGAGTTGACAAAATTGAAATCTACTTATGTGGATGCATTGCCATTGTTGATCAATCCACATACAGGAAGAGTACACACTACCTATGGTCAGGCTGTTGCCGTAACAGGCAGACTCGCAAGCAACAATCCAAACCTGCAAAACATACCAGTCAGGAGTGACCGAGGAAAGGAAATCAGAAAAGCCTTTGTACCAAGGGACAAAAATCACGTATTGATTTCAGCAGACTATTCTCAGATCGAATTAAGAATCGTTGCGGCCATCAGTGGTGATAAAAATATGTGCGAAGCATTCAGGCTCGGAAAAGACATCCATACGGCAACAGCTGCAAAAGTATATGGAGTGGAAGAAGCTGATGTTACCAAAGAGATGCGCTACAAAGCCAAGAGTGTAAACTTCGGAATTATATATGGTCAGGGTGCATTCGGACTCGCGGACAATCTGGGAATCAGCAGAACAGAGGCCAAAACCATCATCGATAATTATAAAAAAGAATTTTCAGGTATCAATGGATACATGGAATCCACCATCCAATTTGCAAAAGAAAAAGGATATGTAGAAACATTGATGGGAAGAAAAAGATGGCTCAGAGACATCAACTCATCCAATTTTACAGTCAGGGGTTTTGCGGAACGAAATGCAATCAATTCACCCATCCAGGGTACTGCTGCAGACATGATTAAACTGGCCATGATCAAGGTACACCGTGAAATAAAAAAACAGGGATTCAAAAGCAAGATGATTTTACAGGTGCATGACGAATTGATTTTTGATGCGCTGGAATCAGAGGCAAACGATCTGAAAGCTTTGATCCTTGAAAACATGGAATCAGCACTGCCACTTCCCAATGATGTTCCAGTCGTGGCCGAAGCAGGCATTGGAAAGAATTGGTTAGAAGCACATTGATATGAACAATTACTTTACCATTACATCCGTTATAGGCGGCCGTTATTTTACAGTTGCGGGATTCGCATTTCTCCTGTTCTATGTACTGTTCAAGAACAAATTTCTCAGAAATAAAATTCAACAACGCTACCCTGATAAAAAAGATTATCTCAGAGAAATATTTTATTCCTGCATCACCATCATGATTTTTGGATTGGTGCCTGTTGTTTTCATTTTCAATGAGGATGTTTCAAAATACACACAGCTTTACAAAAATATTGAACAACGTGGTTGGGTGTATTTCTTTTCAATCTTCCCTCTGATGCTCTTTATCCATGATACATATTTCTACTGGATGCACAGACTGATGCACCACAAGAAACTGTTTAAATACTTTCATCTTGTACATCATCAATCAACCAATCCATCACCCTGGGCCGCATATGCTTTTCACCCGTTGGAAGCAATCATTGAAGCATCCATACTGATTGTGTTTTTGTTTATCATGCCAGTTCACCGATTGCACTTTTTTCTATTTTTCTTCTTCATGATTGTATACAATGTATATGGTCATCTTGGTTGGGAACTGTATCCGAAAAATTTTCATAAAACACGGATCGGTAAATGGATCAATACTTCAGTAGCTCACAATCAGCATCACCAGTATTTCAAAGGCAATTACAGTCTATACTTTTTATGCTGGGATCGCTGGATGGGTACATTGAGAAAAGACTACGATCAACAGTTTGAAAATATTCAAGCAAAATGAGACCAAGGATTATTTACTGTTATGATGCCTATTGCGGTTGGTGCTACGGATTCAGTCCAGTGATCAAAGAACTGTGGATCCGCAACCGGAACAGATTTGAATTCGAAACACTTTCAGGCGGCATGATTCCCGCTGACTCCGTCAAGCACATCGGTCAAATTGCTCCCTTTATCCAAGGTGCTTACAAGCAGGTAGAAGAAATGACCGGTATTCAATTCGGTGAAGACTACCTCTGGCATATTTTCAATCCAGAGCAAAGCGATTGGTATCCCTGTTCAGAAATGCCAGCCATTGCCATGAGCGTATTCAGAGAATATCACCCAGACAGAACCGTTGAGTTTGCATCAGATGTGCAATATGGGTTGCACTTCGAAGGCAGGGACCTGACCGATCGTGAAGCATATCGTCACCTTACGGAGAAATATGAAATTCCTACAGAAGAGTTTTATGAAAAATTGCAGACTGCCAGATACAAGGAAGCTGCCTATTATGATTTTGCATTGATACAACAATTGAAAGTAACAGGATTCCCCATCGTTTTTATGCAGGTGACGGATGCAAAACTTTACATGATTGCAAAAGGATATACAACACTTGATGCCATCGAAGCACGCATTGAGAAAATATTGGAAGAGATGAATAATGCATAATTCATCGTAAATTGTGCGCTCAATCAGCTTTCATGGAGTACAACAAATTGGTATCAATCACAGGATTTTCAGGTTTATTTGAATTGGTGAGCAGCAAAACAGATGGTGCGATTGTTAAATCGCTGGAAGATCAATCAACCAAATTCGTATCGAGCAGAATACATCAATTTTCCCATCTTGAATCCATAGAGGTATACACAACAGATGAAAACGTCAATCTTGTTGATGTATTTCAAGCAATCAAAAATGCCGGCAAAGCACTTCCATCTGAAAAAGATGACAAAGCAATCAAAACCTACTTCAAAGAAGTATACCCCACCATGGATTTTGATAGGGTATATACCAGTGACATGAAAAAAATGATCAAATGGTACAATGCGATCAGCAAACACGGTATTGAAATCAAGCTCAGCGCGACCGAAGAATAGTTTAAATTTTGTACAATGCATTACTCTGCCAATATTGAGAAACTGAAACACAGTTTCTTACCCGAGGTATTTGAATTAAAGGATTGGGCAACTGTTGAGCCCTATTTCATTGAATTGCGCGACAGGGAATTAAATGACAAGGCGGGATTGGAAAAATGGTTGCAAGACCTGAGTGAGTTGGAAGCATTCATCACTGAAGATGCCTGCTGGAGGCAAGTGCGCATGACCTGCGATACAGAAAACAAGTCACTCGAAGAGGCCTTCAATTACTTCTTTCTCGAAATCCAGCCCAAAATGCAGCCCTATGCAGATCTGCTGAATAAAAAGTTGATCGCTTGTCCATTCACCAAAGAATTGGATGAAGAAAAATATTTTACGTATTTGAGATCGATCAAAAAAAGCATTGATCTGTTTCGGGAAGCTAACATACCTCTGCAAGCTGAAGCCAGTGTACTGCAACAACAGTATGGTATGATTGCCGGTAAAATGACTGTTGAGCAGGAAGGAAAAGAATATACCCTGCAACAGGCGGGTAAATTTTTGGAGAGTCCAGATAGAAATATCAGAGAAACTGTTTACAGAAAAATTGCGGAAAGAAGGCTGGAAGACAAAGAGCCTTTAAATGATCTTTTTTCAAAATTGATCAGCATTCGCCATCAAGTGGCATTGAATGCAGGATTCAGCAATTACAGGGATTACAAATTTGCGGAGATGGGACGCTTCGATTATACTCCGCAGGATTGTTTCGATTTTCATGAGGCGGTGAAATCTGAGGTCATGCCGCTGGTAGATGAAATCTACAATGAACAGAAAAAAAGATTGGGACTCGATACCATGCGCCCATGGGATACAGAAGCAGAACCTGCAGATGTAGCTCCATTGCGGCCATTCACAGATGGAAAAGATCTCCTGCAAAAAACCATTCAATGTTTTGATCAATTGAATCCATTCTTTGGTGACTGTCTCAGGAAAATGGATGCATTGAATCACCTGGACCTGGACAGTAGAAAAGGAAAAGCACCGGGAGGATACAATATGCCTTTGGCAGAAAGCGGCGCTCCCTTCATTTTCATGAATGCAGCATCACAGATGTCTGACCTCACAACCATGGTTCATGAAGGTGGACATGCCATCCACTCATTTCTTTCTCATACGCTTGAACTAACAGGATTCAAAGAATACCCAACTGAAATGGCCGAAGTTGCCAGCATGTCAATGGAATTATTTACCATGGACCACTGGCAAGTGTTTTTCAAAGATGATGCTGAGATGAATAGAGCCAAAAGGCATCAATTAGAAAGAGTGATCACGATCTTCCCATGGATTGCTACAATTGATAAGTTTCAGCATTGGATATATGAAAATCCAAATCATACTGTTGAAGAAAGATCAATCAATTGGTTGAAAATACTAAACGAATTTAGTTCGAAGGCGATTGATTTCAGCGGACTCGATGCCTACAGGTTATACAGCTGGCAGAAACAATTGCATTTGTTTGAAGTCCCATTTTATTACATAGAATATGGCATTGCACAATTGGGAGCCATTGGCATGTGGATGCAATACAAAGAAAATGCGAGCAAGGGATTGGATAATTATATCAAAGCGCTCAGTTTAGGTGGAACGAAGACGCTTCCTGTTCTTTATCAAAACGCAGGAATTGAATTGGCGTTCGATAAAACGAGCATGAACCGATTAATGCGTTTTATCAAAAAAGAATTAGAAAGTTTATAAGTGGTGTTTAAAATCATATGGCTTTATGAATACAAAGATATAAACAAACGATACTTTTGGACTGCTACTAATCAGAGCCTTAACGAATGCCCCGGTGTTTTTACACTGGGGCTTTATTTTTAAATACAGGTTTTACAAACACCAGAAACAATCATATTGATTTGATGTGCACGAAATCCTTTTGGCAAATGAACCGATGGAATGGAAGTTTCATCCAAGCAAATGGTTTTACCACATGCATCACATGTGAAGTGAACATGATTGTCATGGTGATGTCCGCTTACAATACAATCATCATTGCACAAAGCATAACGGGTTGTATTATCCGAAGAAGGTATTGTATGAATGATTCCCTTTTCTAAAAATGTTTGAAGGGTTCTGTAAATGGTAACCCTGTCAAACTTATCCTTGCACTTTGATTCTATGTCCTGATGGGCCATGGCATTGGCTGAAGAAAGGAAAATATCAAGAATATTTTTTCTTCCCTCTGTTATGCTGAGCGCACTTGACTTTAAAATTTCACTGCTTGTTTTTTTCATTCTGCCAGCAATTCTTTGATATCATTAACAAGTTGACTGACTTCATCTTTTTTGATTCCATCATAGATTCCCCTCACACGTCCCTGACGGTCAACCAACGTAAAGAACTGTGTATGCAAAAACTGTTCCTTGATATTGATGGAAGAGTTTTTGGGATCATCCAATAAATAACTTTCTCTTGCTGTTTTATAAAGTGATTCTTTTGAACCTGTAACAAACCACCAGTTATTTGTTTGAGCACCAAGTGAATCTGCATAATGTTTCAATACAGGTACTGAATCTGTTTCAGGATTGACCGTATGAGAAACAATCAAGAACTGTGGCTCTGATTTAAATTGCTCATAGATCGCCTTCATGTTTTTGTTCATCTTGGGACAAATTCCCTTGCAGGTCGTAAAGAAATATTCCGCAACATAAACCCTGTTTTTAATATCCGTCTGTGAAACCTGATTTCCGTCATGCCTTGTAAAACTGAAGGGTTGAACAGTATTGATCACAGGGAGTTTTACTTTTTCAAAATCAGTGAAGTAAACCATCCCCCCGTAAAACAATGCCAGCAGCACACCAAAAATAGCCAGGTATTGAACCAGTTTCTTATTCATCGTTTAGAAGTATTCATTCTCGTACAAAGGTACACCAAAGAAATAATGCAACTTTGTTGCAAAATGTTTAATTTTGTCCTCCTTTTATGTTCAAAATCAATTACGATGCTTTGGGTATTGCTGCGTCTATCGCCTGTGCGATTCATTGTGCAGTTTTGCCATTGTTGATGACAAGTCTGCCAATTTTCGGCATCAACATCATCAAAAACACAGCATTTGAGTACGGAATGATTTTACTTGCTGCCCTGGTAGGCTTTCAGGCATTGCGGCATGGTTTCAAAAAACACCACCATAAAAAAACGCCGGTGATCATCTTCACCATCGGTATCATACTGTTGCTGATGAAACAGTCATGGGAGGAATACCAATTGTTCTTTCTCATTCCAGCAATGGGAATGATTGTTGCAGCACATACCATCAATTATCTCAGCTGCAGAAAAGCAAACCACTGCCATAAGGAAGATTGCAATCATTGATTATTGAAGCTTTGCCAAAATAGCTGCCGCTACTTTTTTCCCTTGCTTGTTGCCGTTTTCACAACCAGATCTGTAATGGATGGATCCATATACCCTGCTGATGGAGGCTTCCTCTGCAGCATGTCTGAATGATTTGAACGAGCGTACCGGAAGATTGTATTCCAATTCGGAGGAATCAGTAAACGCAATATTGTCACCAAATACATGTGTCAACATCTCAGCAGCAGTGGAAGAGGTTGTACTGTGACCAGATGTATATTCAGGGAAAGGCGGTGTTTGTATATAAGAAATCCATTGCTCATCGATCAGGCGTTGAATGGCAGTTTGTGGTCGAATTCTTACGGTTTTGTATTTCACATACCAGCAGGAAATAAATGCATCGTACAAACCAATGGCTGTATATGCATAAGCTTTGGCACTGGTAACCGGATCCGCATTTTTTATTTTACATGCTTTGGCAGCTATAGCCATCCAATGTCCGCCTGGTGTCATTTTTTTGTCCTGGAACATCACGTGACCCTTGTGCTTGGAAACAAATGGATTGTCATCCCAGAACAATGCGATATCAATTTGCTCATCGCTCAGACTTTTGGAAATGTCGTACACTTCTCTCATCTCTTTGTAAAAAGCTGAATTTTTATCTTCACTGTAGGCAGGGAAATCATCTGCCTCTACCTGATTGGAGCTGTCCAATCCCATGGTCAACATGGTTGACCAAAAGGGTTCCAAACCATCCGCATAATCAGGCGCGGTAGGCACCCAGCGGGTTTGATCAGAAGTTTTTACTTCAAAACGTTCCATGCCGCGTGTCTCTTTATAATGATCCTTGCCCAATCTTTTTGCTACCACATCCGCTACTCTTTGTCCGAATGCAACAGAACTGTCAACAACCGCCTGATCCTGATTGCCTGCATATTGCTTGATCATGGAATCCTGATAAGCTGTGATTTCCGTTGCAGAAAAAGTCACTTTCTTGGCAGTCTCACAAAATGCCTGAATGGCAGCAATAGAATAATTATATGAAACTTTTTCTACCGGAAGAGGCATCGCATCAAAATCCTTCAGTTTTGCTGTGATGGATGGAGCTGAACTGTTTTCAAATCGAAGTGCTTCATACATGGCCAAAGAAGTATTGGCATATATCCTGCTCGCCACCGGTGGAGTAAATATATCCACAACGATGATATCGGTTAATTTTTTTACCAACTGATGAGGGAGTTCCTGATTGGAAACCGTCTCTGCAGGTTGCTGAATATTGCATGAAATGATCAGCGCAAAAAGCAATGCAAATATTGGATACTTCATTTTTATCATGGATCAAGGTTGTATGGTGCGGGAGATATTCCCTTTTGAATTGTATAATATTGCTTTAGCGCCAGTTGGTATCATCCATGTTCTGGTGGATTGCGACAAGAAAGATGATCCCCAAGAAAACTCCATTTTTTGTTTTTGTTGATTGGGAAGTTCAACGATGGCATAAGTCTCGTCTTTTTTTAGCAGTAATCCTGTTGTTGCAGGTGTTATCCACTCAAATACATCAAGTGACTTTCTGTTTTCAGTAGCAACTAGATATGATTTGCCATTGATGTATATGTTTGAAAGCGCTCTTGCATCACCAGGCACAAACAATCCGGATGCTTCGAAAGAAACGGGTTTAAAATGTTTTTTTCCATCATTGAGCAAAACCAACCCATTGAATGCATCTGCTTTTCCTTGTGATGTTTCCATTCCATGGTCATTGCCTATCATCACAATATCATTGAATCCGTCATGATTGATATCGAGGCACTGAGATCCATACGCAGGAGCAATCTGTGCTTCATTGGGCAAATCATGCAATGCAAATTTTCCCCCACCCAGGTTTTCGATCCATGCTGATTTCATATTGTTCGCTGTCAACTTTTGTACTCCTTTCATTTCCTCTGGTGTAAATACATCTTGCACCGTTGCGCGTCCAAAATCGGCATAATGCTCATATTTTCTCCTGATCAAAATCAGTTGTTTCTGCATATCGTCCTTGCTGTGGAAAAAATATTCGTGCTTTTTGCCGGAAGAGTCGGGGAAATAGCAGGAAATAAAAGCATCGTATGCGCCGTTTTGATCAAAATCCTTTGCATAAATGCTCAGGGGTTCGCCGGATGAACATTTGAAATACTGATTCAAACCAAAATTCCCTGCAACATAATCCATGTCACCATCATTGTCGAGGTCACCCGCAGAAAGGCTGTTCCACCATCCAAGTGCATTGTTGATTTGGTCACCCGGATTGATTTTGACCAATGCATTACCGGTGTTTTTGAAAAAAATAAGGGCCATCCACTCTCCCGCAATGATCAAGTCCATTTTATTGTCATTATCGAAGTCGGTCCACAGTGCATCGCTCACCAGTCCAACTCTTGACAATTCTTTGTTCCACTGATTGGTTACATTGGTAAATTTGATATTCCCTTTTTCTGAATCATTTCTCAACAGGAATGATTCACCAGCTTTGGGGTAAGATTTTACTTCCACCCTTGCGCCTACAAACAAATCCAGATCACCGTCGTTGTCGATATCGGCTGCTTTCACATTTTGTCCGGATGCAGTCATAACAGGCAATCCCCCTTCCACAACAGCAAAATTTCCTTTTCCGTCATTCTCACAAATAATATCCTGGTACAATGCAGAACCCGGATCATGCTGATTGCTGCCGCGTACAATATATAAATCATTGTCACCATCGCCATCGGCATCAAAAAGCAGGAGTCCCATATCCTCTTCCTTAAGGAGTTCGGATGTTTTTAATGCGAGTATTTTTTTGGTAAACTTTCCGGTGGACTGTTGGATGAACAGTGTTGGCCCTTGGAATCGACTGGAGCTGCTCAGCACCATGTCATCCAATCCATCTCCATTCACATCGCCAATGGCAATACCCGGTCCATATTGCGAAAATTTATGTGGCAATGTTTTTTGAATATTGAAATCAATATAATCATACTCTTCATGCACATAATTGATACCGAAATTCTTTGGATCCTTCATTGCCAAATATGGATGAAATACCGGCAATGGATCTGTATAAAGGGTAGCGGCATTTTTATAATCCAATGCAATGACCTGATCAGTTTTTATTTTTTCCAATTTTTGAGAACGCTGATCTGGCCAATAAATTCTCAAAGAATCGATGATGGAATGGGTTCCCAATCCAAAATGCAGCTGCTCGTCAGATTTGGAGAGATAACCTCTTACACATGATTGCTCTGCGATTTGCTGTTCACCCTTGTACCAAATTTTAACCTTTGCACCGAAGGCGTTTTTATTGTTGGCTGGACCATTCAACTTTATTCTGAGATAGTGATTCTCCGGCTGTTCTGTTTTCTTGCCCTTCTGAATCAGTGTATTTTCAAAAAGAAATGCAGGATCATTGATGTTGTTGGTGATGATATCCAGATCGCCATCATTGTCAAGATCAGCATAGGAAGTACCATTGGTAAAACTGGGCAAGCTGATGCCCCATTTTTTGGATTGATCGGAGAAGGTCAGGTTTTTTTCATTTTTGAAAATGAAATTCGGGATTTTAACTTCAGGAATCATGTCAAGCAATTCAGCTCTTGAAATCAAAGAGCTGCTGATGCTGCTTCTGAATGCACCAAAATCATGGTCAATGATATCACGCGGAAAACCATTGGTGATCAGCAAGTCACGGTAACCATCATTGTCAAAATCAGCAAACAAAGGTGACCAGCTCCAGTCTGTTGCCTCCACGCCTGCCAGAAAAGCAATGTCACTGTATACCGGCAATCCATTGGTGGGATTGATGCCCTGATAGATCTGAAATGAATTTCTTACATACTGATATTCATACTGGTATTGCTCGGTAAACAAATAATGGTTGTAATTATTTGCATTCATGTTGACCTTCTTGCGCTTGTTGTCGGCAGGAAGCATCTCCACTGTAAAGAGATCAGGCTGTCCATCGTTGTTGACATCTGCAACATCACTGCCCATGGACGAGTAAGATTGATGTTTTAGGATGTCGGCAATTTTATTGGTAAAGGTTCCGTTTTTATTGTTGATGTAAAGCAGATCATTGGAGAGATAATCATTGGCGACAAAAATATCCGGATAGCCATCTTTGTTGAAATCATGGATCAATGAAGAATGACTGTATCCGCCCCAAATAATTCCTGCTGAAAAGGATACATCCGTAAATACAGGATGGCCTTTTGAGCTGTCATAGTCATTTCTGAAAAGCATGTCCCTTGTAGGAGCAGTGCCGTCTTTGATTTTGGTGATGTATTGATTGGGATATTGTTGATCGATAAAATTCACCGCTATGAATAAATCCAGATCTCCATCCAGGTCATAATCAAAAAATGTAGAGATGGAATTATGGTTGTTATCTGTGATGCCGTATTGCAACCCCATTTCTTTGAAGTGTGGAATACCTTCTTGATCATTTCCTTGATTGATGAAAAGAAGATCACGGAGCATGCTGCTGTCGTTTATCATGGTATTGCATACATAGATATCCTGTTTGCCATCATTGTTGATGTCAACAAACGTTACGCCCGACGACCATTGACCTTTGTACTTTTGAGCATTGGCGATGGAAGTAACCTCCTGAAATTTCAACTCACCTTTGTTCAGGTATAATTTATTGTCAACCTGATTACCGCAGAAATAGATGTCCTGCAATCCATCCCCGTTCAGGTCACCCACAGCCACTCCCGCTCCATTGTAGGTAAATTCATTGTCGAGGATATTGATGGAGTCGTTGATGGTAATTGTATTGGCAAATGCAATACCTGATTCTTTTTCATCAATGCGTTTAAACAATGTCTGCTCCTGTCTGCAACTTGCAAAACCGAGGAGGGAAATAGCAATTACACAGAAAAATTTTCTCATCATCATGGCAAAAGTTCCAAATGGGAAGAAATAAAAAAGGCCGCACTTCGTGCGGCCTTAAAGTTATTATAATTCAAGAATTAATAACCAGCATTTTGCTTCAAAGTAGGAGCGCCGTCTTTAGCACTCTGTGTGATAGCTTTTGCAGGGAGCGGGAAGATTTCATGCTTTCCAGCTACGAAGCTTGCACCGTTGAGATAAGTTCTCTTTGCTTTTTCTTTCGCAAAGTAAGCATTCTTAACAGATGCAGCTTGTCCCCATCTTACGAGGTCAAAGAAGCGATGTCCTTCCATACCCAATTCGATGCGACGCTCGAAACGAACTGCCTTGCGTGCAGTCTCGGCATTGGTCCATGCAGCTGTATACAAACCAATTTGGTAGTTTGCAGCAGGAGCAGCACCATCCAATACAAAGTCAGCTGGATTGGCAGCTCTTTGACGGATCTGGTTTACGAGTGTACGTGCTCTCTCGAGGTTACCCAATTCAACTTCAGCCTCAGCCAATTGCAACAAGACATCAGAATAACGGATCAACTTCAAGTTGTTGGAATTGTATCCGGAGGTCCAACCAGAAGCATGTGTAACTTCAGCAACTTGTGACTTGGCATGTACGTTCTTGATAGGAGCATAAGGACCGCCATAAGCTTGGTCACGGATCCAAGTAGAACCTGGATGCTTACCCCAATCCAAATATGGAATACCGCGACGACCAACTGTACGGTCGATTCTTGGATCCAATGGACCAGTGTGTGGAGTGAAAGCAGCGTCGGCTTTGACACCGTCATCATTTTTTACATCTGTAGCGCTGTAAGAATCCAACAAAGGAAGACCAGCAGCATCCACTTGGAATGCATTCACCAAATCCTGTGAAGGCTGGTGGAATCCGCAGCAACCTGCAGGTCCGCCGTTGTAAGGGAAGTTCAACACATCCCCTACGTTACCAGCATCACCACCACCTGTATTGACTGCCATCTGCACTTCAAGAATACCTTCTTTGGTATTTCTAACAGATGCGTTGAAATTGTCTGAATATTTTGCGTTCAAAGCATATCTGCCGGAAGCAACAACTGCATCAAACTGTGTTTTTGCTTCAGCATACTTTTTCTGCCACATGTAGGTCATTCCCAACACTGCTTGCGCAGCACCTTTGGTAACACGACCAACTTCAGATTGTGTTACAGGAAGACCAGCAATCGCAGCAGTAAGATCGGCCTGAATTTTAGGCATGATGTCTGCGGTGTTTCCAACACGAACGTCAGCCAATGTTTCATCGATGAAAGGAACATTTCTGAAGATTCTCCAAAGATCATAGTGCATCCATGCTCTCAGGAACTTCGCTTCAGCGATGCGTGTAGTTTTTTGTGCAGCAGTGATTCCTTCCAATTTGGTGAAGGCAACAATGGTTTGGTTGCAACGGGAAATACCATCGTAGTAGTTTCTCCATTTTCCTTCCAAATATGGGTTGTTGGCATCCACGCTGTGACGCTCAAGTGGTGTGATATCCGGCTGGTCACCAGCTTCAGAACCTTTGTATGCATCACCACCAGCTATGCTGCCGAATGTCCAGTTAGAAGCAGCACCACCCCAAGGTGTGCCGTTGTCCCAACCAGAAAAACCATCCAATCCAGAATAAGCTGCGATGAGCAGGGCATTTGCTCCCTTCTCAGAAGTCGCCAAAAGTTCGTTGTTCACACTTCCGTAAGGTTGTGTCTCAAGAAAATCTTTTGCGCAACTGTAAACGACGATGGCTAAAACACCGATCACCGCTAATTTTTGCATGATATTCTTTTTCATTTTTTTATTTTTTATACTTTTTGCTTTTCAATTTTTGTTACCGATAAAATTATTTCAAAACTTTTTCGATTCCATCAATTGTTTAAGCGATTGATCAATTTAGAATTCAACATTTACACCGATGATGATTGATCTCGCCAAAGGATAGCGGCCATTGTCAAGACCCAGTGAAAGGTCACGCTGACTGTTGTATCCTTCAGTGATGTTTGTGATGGTTACATCAGGATCCAATCCAGAGTACTTGGTGAATGTCAACAAGTTTTGTCCCTGGGCATATACTCTGAATCTGGTCATACCAAGTTTCTTCAATTGGTTAGGACTGAAAGAGTATCCAACCTGAAGATTTCTCAAACGTGTGAATGAACCATCCTCAACATAGTAGCTGTTTCTCTGAGAGCTGTAGTTATCGCCACCATCCAATACAGGAAGTGTTTTACCAGCCTCATACAAGAACGCCTTGCTGCGGCTGCGCTGGAAAGCGTTGAATTCAGAGAAGTACTTCACAAAATTGAACAACTTGTTGCCATAGGTTCCACTGATATATGCTGTGAAATCCCAGTTCTTGTAATTGGCAGTCAGGTTCAAACCGAGCAACAATGTTGGAATTGGACTTCCAAGATATGTTTCATCGTTGTTATCAATTTTACCATCGCCATTCAAATCAGCAAAACGGAAACGACCCACTTTCGCATCTCCTTTGTCAGCAAACAATACTTTCGCGATGTCTGCATCAGACTTCCACAATCCCTGCTGTACATAACCATAGAATTGTGAAATAGGGAGTCCAGCTTTTGTATAGGTGATGTCACCAATTCTTGATCCGCCAGAACGGATGAAGCTGTTATCGTTTGCTTCAAGTTTAACAACCTCGTTCTTCACTGTAGATCCTGTTACGTTCACATTGAAGTTGAAGTCACGGTTTACACGCTTGGAATAACCCAACGCAAAGTCAATACCTGTATTCTTCATTGCACCAATGTTCTGTGCCTGACGGCCAACAGCACCCAATTCCAGTGGAAGCTCTACGTTGTAGATCATGTCGCGTGTATCACGCTTGTACCATTCCAACATAACATTCCAGCCACCTGCAAGGTTGGCATCGAAACCGATGTTGGTAACAGCACTGGTTTCCCATTTCAACTTAGGGTTACCGGTTGATCCTTGTTCAAATCCTGTTACGGTTCTGTTACCAGTACCGTTGATGTCATAGTTAGATACGTCAACGCCTGTTCCGAAGTTGGAGAATCCAGGATAATCACCGCCTACTTCATTGTTACCGAGAATACCGTAAGAAGCTCTCAGTTTCAAATCAGAGATGAATGATACGTTGTCCATGAAGCTTTCTTTGGAAATTCTCCAACCCACACTCGCAGATGGGAAAACACCATATTTGTTCTCAATGAATCTTGAAGAACCATCGCGACGAACTGTTCCGGAGAACAAGTATTTGTCTTGATAAGAATATGAAGTCTGTACGAATTGAGAAACAACATTGTGTTCACCTCTGTAGCTTCCCATGCGGTATGTAGCAGGATTTACGTTCTGCAACAATCTGTAGTTGAAGTTATCAAAAGCAAGTTCAGATCCACCGGCATTGAAACCTTCATAGTAGCTCTGCTTCGCCTCATAACCAGCAAGTGCACTCACCCTGTGATCTCCAAAATTCTTTTTGAAGCTCAGTGTATGGAAGGTTACCCAGTTTCTGTTCAAGAAATAAGAATTGCTCAAAGAGTTTGGATTCGTATTACCTTCTGTCGCTTCGTAAGAACGTGCTCCATATCCCTGGCCAGGTCCGCTGTTGTAATCAATACCATAAGAAGATTTCCATGTTAAGAAATCAGTCAGGTCGATTTCAGCAAATGCATTTCCAGTTACACGGAAGCTGTGTCCAAAGTTATTTTCTCTGCTTCTCATCTGCTGAGCAACAGGATTGCTAACGTTTGAGTTGAAGTTGGCAGGAGATGCATAGTTTCCTTTGATATCATACACTGGAACCAACTGTGGCATACCATATGTGTTGATCAAAGGAGAACCTTCGTTCGGATTACCCAAAGAAGCACGTGTAGTTTGGTATGCAACGTTCAGGTTTTGTCCAACCCTGATATTTTTTCCGATATTATAGTTGCTGTTCACACGGGCCTGATAGCGACGGTAATCGTTGCCAATCATGATACCCTGGTGATCATATACGTTTCCAGAGAAGAAATAATTTCCTTTGTCAGATCCACCAGAAGCAGATACCTGATAGTTCTTCATGGCAGCTGGCTTGAATACTTCGTTGAACCAGTTTGTACCAGCCTTGTTGGTTTGCAGGATCAAATAGTCACCTACACCACGACCAACTGGATCTGAGTTCAAGAAATATTTAGATGGATCAACTGCAGGATCTCCTGAAAGGAATCCACCCAAACCACGAACAGCATAATCAGGAAGTACCCAGTTGCTGCCCTGCTTGATGTATATGTTTGAAGTGAAAGGAATGCCCTGACCGGCAGCAAGCTTTTGCTGAACCTCGAGGAATTCCAATGGGTTCAATACTTCAGGAACTTTTGATGGTGATTGGTTACCATAGAAAAGATCAACAGCAAGTTTAGATGTGCCGCTCTTACCTTTCTTGGTAGTAATTACAATTACACCGTTTGCAGCTCTTGAACCGTAGATAGATGCAGAAGCTGCATCTTTCAACACCTGAATGGATTCGATGTCGTTTGGATTCAAGAAGTTGATGTTTGATTCGTTCTGAACTGGAACTCCATCAATTACATACAAAGGCTCGTTGTTGTTGATGGTACCGATACCACGGATACGAACAAAGGCAGCAGAACCAGGATCACCTGAAGTTGACATCTGCACACCCGGAACCTTGCCCTGCAACTGATCCGCAATGTTGGATGCAGCAAACTTGGTCATTTCCTTGGTGTCGACAACAGCTACAGAACCTGTAATGCTCCTGCGCTCCTGTGAACCGTAACCTGTCACAACTACTGTCTGCAATGCACTTTGAGATGCCTGCAATACAATGTTGAGCATGCTCGATTCGCCTACTTTTACCTCCTGCTCATCGTATCCTACGAAGGATACCTGCAAGGTGGAATTGTTGGGAACAGTGATTGAATAAGATCCATCGGCTCCAGTTGTTACTGCAGTCGCTGAACCCTTTACCTTGATAGTCGCACCAGAGAGTCCCCCTCCAGTGTCACCACCGGTAACTTTACCAGTGAGTTTTTTCTGCGCATAAGAAGCAGATACCAACAGGCCCATGAAAGCCGCAAGCATCATAGCTCTTAGAGAAAAAGCAAGCACTTTTTTCATGCAATTTTGGTTTTGATTAATAGATAGTGTTTATGTGAAAAACTTGTGTATTGGTTGTGTAATGCAATCGTTTTCGTAGGTATTTCGGGCACAATTTAAATTCTTCATTTTAAATACGTTACAAAAAATTAAAGTTTTTTTAACTTTTGTGTAGAATTTACACAATATTGGATTGCGCAAGATTCCGGCAATTGACAATGATTGTTGGGGTTCTGCTGCATGGTAAAATAAATAAAAATGATTGTTGTATTTGCGCACCAAATTGTTCCACAAAAATTGCTATTATGCATGATTAATCATCATTTTGAAATATGAAACGACTCCTCATTGCTTTTTTACTGATTGGCGGAATGGCATCAGCCCAGGTAAAGACCATGCCTGATTTCAAATTCGTTCGCATGGACAACGGTGCTGAATACACTCCCAAACATCTGACACCCGGAAAAAGAACCTTCTTTATCTTTTTCGATACGGAATGTCCGCATTGTTTCCGCGCGATCACGGAATACAACAAAAACCACCAGACAATGAACAATGTCAACATTGTCATCGTCACACGTGACAGAAAAGATATTGCGATTGAATTTTTAAAACGCGTTGGTCCATCGCTCTATGCCAAGAAAAACGCTGTGGCAGTGCTTGATGTATACAATCAATTCATCGGAAGATTCCTTCCCAAAAAATATCCTTCGATGTTTTTGTTTGGCGTGAACAAACAATTGATATTTTACAGCGACGAAGAAAGTGATATCCCCACTTTCATAGATATATTCAAAAAATAAAACCCACCAAGATGGCAACAAGAAGAGAAGTCCTCCAACAAATGGCCTGGTTAACTGCAGGCTCATTCATGATGCAAAACAGTTTTGCTTCAACAGATGTCAAAAACAAAAAAGTGGGTGTGCAGCTGTATACCGTGCGTGACCTGATTGCGAAAGATGCGAAAGGAACAATCAAACAGGTAGCAGGACTCGGCTACAGTGAAGTAGAAAACTTCGGATACAATGGAAAATATTTTGGAATGACTGCTGCAGAATACAAAAACTTCTTATCTGATGTAGGATTGAAAGCAGCAAGCGGACACTATATGTACGGGAACTTCGGCAACAGACAAGTACCGGGTACAATCGTATATGGATGGGAAAAAGCAGTGGAAGATGCAAAAGCAATCGGACAAGATTATATGGTGGTTGCCTACCTCATGCCCAATGAAAGAAAGTCACTGGATGACTATAAGAAAATTGCAGAAGACCTGAACAAAGCAGGTGAGACCTGCAAAAAAGCCGGCATACAACTCTGTTACCATAACCACGATTTTGAATTTGAACAGGTGAACGGACAACTTCCCATGGATATCCTCACCCAACAAACCGATGCCAACCTCGTAAAAATTGAACTGGATCTATATTGGGCATCACGTGCTGGACAAAATCCGATTCAGTTTTTCAACCAACACAAAGGAAGGGTTGCACTCTGGCATGTGAAAGACATGGATAAAACAGAGAAGAAAAACTTTACAGAAGTTGGAAATGGCATCATTGACTTTGCAACAATTTTTCAGCAAGCAAAGCTTTCAGGCATGAAACACTTCTTTGTTGAACAGGATGTTTGTCCGGGTAACCCCCTCGACAGCATCAAACAAAGCATCGGTTACATCCAGTCAAATCTTGTAAAGCACCTATAGGATTTTATAAATATGAAAATGTTCAATCTGGTAGCTGCCATCCTGTTTGTGCTGTTCGCCGGCCTTCAGTACAATGATCCTGATCCCTACATTTGGATTCCTATTTATGTTGTATCAGCATATGTTTGTTTCCAAACCTATAAAGGGAAATTTGATCGATTTTCACATTGGATCATTGTAGCATTCTGTTTGATTTATGCTGTAAGACTAATGATTGATCCCAATGGGGTGATTGCATGGTTCAAAGAACATGATGCAGAAAATTTGGTTCAATCGATGAAAGCAACCAAACCATGGATTGAACAGACAAGAGAGTTTGGAGGACTCCTTATTATTCTCTTGGTTACCTCTGTCAATATCATTGCAAATAAAAAAGCCGCAGCCAAATAACTGCGGCTCTCTTTTTTCTGAGACATTTACTTTGCAATCAACTGCAAAGAACTGATGGCCAAATACTGTGATTCCTTCGGATCGGCTTTCAAAATTTTCATAACAAGGTTGAATGGACGATCAGGAACTTCCTGCAGCGGCATGACAAGCTTTGTATTTTTCAGATCTGCATCGTGTCCGATTTTTACGAATCCCAATTGTTTTCCATTTGCTGCATCCACATGCAAACTGATGGTGTACCCGATATCAGGCACTGCCTGCATCATGTAATTCAATTCAATTGCTTTTACATTGGCCAAATTCAATTGATTGAAATACACCAAGCCTACCTGATCGGTTGATACGGCAATTTTCTTTCCTCCAAATTCTGCAATGGCAACCTTGTCGGTTCCATTGTTGGCATCCATGTTGATCACCGGACTCCGCAATACCAAATTACCAACGCCGCTTTGCGGTCTCAATCCCTTGCCCCCCTTGTCTGTATAGGTTGCAGTGATCTGCATCAAATTCCCATTGCCCAAATCTTTTGCAGTTGGTACAATCGTTCCACTGGCAGGCAATGAAGGTGCAACAGGTTTATTCATTCCCAATATCCACTCCACGATCATCTCCGCATCGGATGTTTTCAAATCAGGGTGAGCAGCCATGGCAGTCTCTCCCCATACTCCTCCACCACCTTTGATAATTTTATTGGTGAGATAAGATTTAGCCTTTGCATCATTCTGATAACGCTGGGCTACTTGTTTGTAAGAGGGTCCGATTGATTTTTCATTTTCCTTGTGGCATACTTTACAATCCAACGTTGCTGCAAGATTCTTGCCCTCCATCGCTGCAGTAATGATTTGGTGTCCCATTACCTGCGCCCTGTCCATTCCGCTGATATAATCAACCTTTACGAAAATGGACTTCTTATCGATGCTTCCTTTTTCATTGGTCCCGTCTTCTTTGTCATTGATCAACACTTCATAAGGAACGGGAATACCGGGAAAATAAAAGTTGTTGTTGTTTACATTTTTAACAGTCACTACAGGCGCCTCATTCCCTGCATACACTTTTATCACCTCGCTTTTGGTAACAGCCCCTTTGCCATCTTTTACTTCCACATATATATTATAGTCGCCCGCTTTTGTGAAAGTAAAACTTGCATTGGGTGATGTGGTTGCTTTTTGCAACGCAGCACCGAAATGCCAAACATAGGTCAGTGCATCCTTGTCGGGATCAGCGGATCCTTCTGCACTTGCTTTTACAGTAAAAGGAATGGAACCTGATTTCTTGTCAATCTTGATCACTGGCTTCGGTGCTCTGTTTCCACCATTGTAATCAATGCGGAAAAGTGCAGCGTCGTTGTTTTTGGAAAACCATCCCGTTCCATATTCTACGCCGTACAATCTTCCATCCGGACCCAACTCCACATCGATCGTGTTGTTGAATTTGATCTGGGGAACAAATGATTCCATCTTTTCATAGTTGCCATCCTTGTCCAATGTAACCCACTTGAAAAATCCCCTCATCCACTCATAAAACAAAACCTTGTTGTCAAAGTAGGATGGATAGCGGGTTGCAGATGGAAAATATTCTGAATGATAAGTAGGACCGGCCATGGCATTTCTTCCACCGGATCCCACTTCAGGAAACTCGGTTGAAGCAGCATAGGGGTAATAGATGAACGCGGGACTCACTGGTGGTAGCTCCACCAATCCGGTATTGTTCTTTGAAAGATTCAAAGGTTTCTTGGGATCAAAATAATCACCCACTTTTCCAGTTTCATAATCAAACTGACGATAAGGATAATTGTTCCCTACAAACAATGGCCATCCGAAAAATCCGGGTTTCTTGGCTTGATTGAATTCATCGTAACCACGGGTGCCTCTTTCATTTGGACTGTCTTCCTGTGCATCCGGACCCACATCGCCCCAATACAGATAGTTTGTTTTTTTGTCAACCGAAATGCGGTAAGAATTTCTGGTTCCCATTACATAAATCTCGGGACGTGTTTTGGGTGTGCCGGGAGGAAAAAGATTTCCTTCAGGTATTGTATAATTCCCGCGCTCATCCACTTTGATGCGCAAAACCTTTCCTCTCAAATCATTTGTATTGCCCGAACTTCTCCTTGCATCAAACTGTTCAAATCCCGCGCGATTGTCCATAGGACCATAACCATCCAATGTATATTTTGAATTGGCCTGATTGAATGGAGTGGAATTATCGCCGGTAGAGAGATAGAGATTTCTGTCATTGCCAAATGTCAATGATCCGCCGGTATGACAACATATTTTTCTGGTGGATGCAACATCAAGAATGACTTTCTCTGATTTCAAATCAAGTTTCCCATCCTTGAAAACAAAACGCGATAATCTGTTCACTGATGTATCCATCGGAGAATAGTATACATATATAAAGTAATTCTTTGCATAATCAGGATCAGCCGTAATACCCATGAATCCCTCTTCTGCATTGACATCTCTCACACCTGATTTGTGGTATACATTCAGCTTTGCGACCTGCGTAGCTTTTTTAGTAATATGATTATAATACATCAGCTCACCCTTGCGTTGTGAAACAAGAATATCCAAATTGGGAAGAATGGCAATCTCGGTGGGTTCATCAAAGACTCCTCCTGCCAATACATTCTTGGTAAAACGATCGTCTTCCGGAGCATTTTGCGTTCTTGCTTTGCTGTAATCAGGTTTGGCGCCGCTTCCGATGGCATATTTGATTCCTCCCAGGATATGTTTCAAATAATTTGGATCTGCAAATGATTCATCGGTATGACCAAACTCTGTATAGAAGGCCCTTCCTCCATCATAATCGTGGTACCATACCATGGGATGCCACTCGCCATTGTCGCCTCCCTGATAAGATGATTCATCAATGGTCACCAATACTTTCACGTCTTCTTTGCTGGGAGCTTTTTTGAAATTATACCATTCGTCAACACGTTCCCATACATCCGGAAGATGGGCAGTGCTGCCATGCGATTTATCAATCACATTCAATTTTGCCTTTTGGTTTTTCGGATGCCCCTTGAAATAAGCACCGACCAATTTTCCATACCATGGCCAATTGTACTCGCAATCTGTTGCTGCATGTATCCCCATGAATCCACCGCCTGATTGAATATATCTTTCAAATGCTGCCTGTTGAACATTGTTGAGTACATCACCTGTTGTATTTAAAAAAACAACAGCATTGTATTCTTTCAAAACTGCATCCGTGAACTTCGATGCATCCTCTGTTGTGTCTACAGAAAATCCGTTTGTTTGTCCCAGTTTGATGATGGCTGGTTTTCCAGGCACAATAGACGAGTGTCTGAATCCTGCTGTTTTGGAAAAGACCAGGATTTTTGATTGTGAAAAGCCAGCACTCAACACACAGAGAAGAAGCAGTGAGAAAAATGATTTCATTTTCATATGCATAAAACTTGATTGAAAAAAAATGGATGTCATAAAGACATCCATTTCAAAATTAATTCAAAAGATCTCAGAGTTGTTTGATTTTGACATTTCTGAACCAAACTTTGTTTCCGTGATCCTGCAGGGATATTCTGCCTTTGTGGAACTTCCCAAATCCAGGCATGTTCTTGAATTTGCTTCCCGCCACCATCTTATTCCAATTGTCATCGCCCACAACTGTGGTAACCACATTCACGCCGTTCAGAAACAATTTAAGTTCATTGTCCTTGTACATGATTTCAGCACGGTTCCACTCACCAACCGGTTTCACGGTTTCTTTTGAGGAAGAAATGAGGTCATACAAATCACCCGCACGGTGCTTGATGATTTTTGCATCGGGATGTTTGTCATTGTCCAACACCTGCATTTCCATTCCGGTGAGGTAGGACTTCTTGTTCACAGAGTCTTCTTTTACATTGAAGATGATTCCGCTGTTTCCGCCTTCAGAAATTTTCCACTCTACACTGAAATGATAGTTTTCAAATTCTTCGTCGGTTGTAAGATCACCACCGTTTTTTACTCCCTTGGTGGTATCGGGAACGAAAACAAGCATACCATCTTCTATCTGCCATGACTTTCCAGTTCCTTCACCGCGGTAAATATGCCATCCGTTTTTTGTCTTTCCATCAAACAAAGTTCTCCAACCCTTTTTACCACCTTGTACCTCGTCCCTTGTCTCTTGTCCCTTGTTTATGAAAGAGACCAAAGCAACAATACAAACAATCGCTAATAATTTTTTCATGATGATGATTTTATTGCATTGATAAAATATATTCTACCATGGCAGATGCGTCTTCCATGCTGATGTTGGGATGTGCCGCCATTGGAATTTCGCCCCAGTTGCCTTGTCCGCCTTTCATAATTTTATTAGCCAAGACTTCAATGTTTTTAGGATTGAGCGGATACTTTTTGGCAACGTCTTTGTATGCGGGACCAATCAACTTCGCATCGTCTTTGTGGCATGTTCTGCAATCAGAAGCTTCGATCAAAGCCTTTCCATCTTTCTTTGCAACGGCAGGTGCTTCTTCTTTTGCAGCAGGCTCTTCAGTTGCATTGCTGATGGGTTTTTGTTCAGTTGTTTCATTGTTGCTGCTTCCACAAGCATATACACCTGCAGCAATCATTAATGTAAATAGTACCTTCTTCATATGTGTTGTTTTTATTTTTAAATGCCTAAGATTTTTTTATTGAATGCTTCATCGCTTCCGGTACCCGCAAAGTCATCAAATGCTTTTTCAGTGACACGGATGATTTTATTTTTTATAAAGACTGCTCCCTCTTTTGCTCCATCCTCCGGATGTTTGATGGCACATTCCCATTCCATCACTGCCCAACCATCGTAATCATAAGATGCCAGTTTGCTGAAGATACCTGCAAAATCAACCTGACCATCTCCCAATGAACGGAAGCGTCCTGCTCGGTTGATCCAGCTTTGGTATCCACCGTAAACACCTTGTTTTCCGGTTGGATTGAATTCAGCATCCTTCACATGAAACATTTTGATGCGTTCATGATAGTGATCGATGTAAGTGAGATAATCCAAACACTGCAAAACAAAGTGACTTGGATCGTACAAAAGACAAGCACGTTTGTGGTTGTTGGTATGCTCCAAGAACATTTCATAAGAAACCCCATCATGCAAATCTTCACCCGGATGAATTTCGTAACAGAGATCTACTCCGTTTTCATCGAATACATTGAGAATCGGCAACCAGCGATTAGCCAATTCCTTGAATCCGGTTTCAACCAAACCCGCAGGTCTTTGTGGCCATGGATAAACCGTATGCCACAACAATGCTCCACTGAATGTTGCATGTGCATTCAATCCCAAATTGGCAGATGCTTTTGCTGCATATTTCAATTGATCAACAGCCCATGCAGTTCTTGCTTTGCTGTTTCCTCTTACACTCTCTGGTGCAAATCCATCAAACTGTGCATCGTATGCAGGATGTACAGCAACCAATTGTCCTTGCAAGTGCGTTGACAATTCTGTAATCTTCAATCCCGCAGATTCAACGATGCCCTTGATTTCATCTGCATAGGTTTTACTCTCCGCAGCTTTTTTCAAATCAATGCAACGCGCATCCCAACTTGGCAACTGAACACCGACAAATCCCAATGAGGCAGCCCATTTGCAAATGGAGGCCAAATCATTGAAGGGTGCCTGGTCTCCCATGAATTGTGCGAGAAATATACCCGGACCTTTTATTGTTTTCATATCCCTTTGATTCTAATTAAATAGTATGTGGTGTCCATTTTTGATCTGACTGAGAAGACAATACCACATTGTCAATGAATGCCATTCCTCTGATACCGTCTTCGACACCAGGAAAATCAAGCATTTCAGCAGTCGGTTCTTTGCCATCCATTTTTGCACCGAGTGTCAGTGCAAAATTTCTGTAGATGTTGGCAAATGCTTCCAGATATCCCTCCGGATGTCCGCCGGGTGTTCTGGAATTGTGTGTTGCAAACGAAGAAAGTCGGTCGCCATAGTTACCACCTGCTCTGTATATCTGCGTTGGTTGGTCCAACCACTTTACCAACATGGTATTGGGTTCGTGCTGTGCCCATTCCAATCCGCCTTTCTCTCCATATACACGAATCTTGATTCCATTTTCTTCACCGGCTGCTACCTGCGAAGCCATCAATACCCCTGCAGCACCGTTTTCAAATTTCAACAATACATTTCCATCATCATCCAACATTCTTCCTTCCACCATTGCATTCAAATCGGCACAGATCTGAGTAATCTTCAACCCACTGATGTATTCTGCCAAATGCGCACAATGTGTTCCGATATCTCCCATGCACCCACTCTTGCCGCTCCTCTTAGGATCGGTTCTCCATGCAGCTTGCGCATTGCCTTCTCGCTCTGTTAATTTACTCAACCATCCCTGTGGATACTCCACCCAAACTTTTCTTATTTTTCCAAGTTTACCCGCTTTGATCATTTGCTTGGCTTCTTTTACAAGCGGATATCCGGAGTATGTATGCGTCAGACAGAGTACGCGTCCAGTTTTTTCCTGTATTTTTTTCAACTCTTTGGCCTCATCCAAGGTAAACGCGATAGGTTTTTCTATTACCACATGAAATCCATGTTCCATGGCCATTTTTGCTGGAGCAAAATGCGCAAAGTTGGGCGTTACGATGGTAACAAAATCCATCCGCTTGTCTGCAGGCAACTGACTTTCTTTTGTAATCATCTCTTCAAACGTGAGATAGATTCTGTCCTCCGCAAGAAAAAGTGATTGACCTGAATCCTTTGCAATATCCGGATTGATGCTGAGTGCACCACATACCAGTTCAATGAGTCCGTCGATGCCAACGGCGTGTCGATGAATGGCACCGATGAAAGCATCTTTGCCTCCACCAACCATTCCCATTCTGAGTTTTCTGTTCATATGCCTTATTGAAGTTGTTCGTTGAAAAAGGGATTTTAAAAGTACAAAAAAAGAGGGGACAAATGCCCCCTCTTGAAAATTTATAAAGCGTTTAATTTAAGCTGCTTTCTTTTTTGAAAAGAAATACAATCCTGCAAATGCAACAATCAAGATTGCAGGGAACAACAACATATTGGACAGTGTCATTTGTCCGGCTGCCAAATCTGCTGCATCACCCACCAAACCCTGTGCTTCTGCAACAGTTTTGTTGTCTTTGATCCATCCGCCAATGACCGGCTGGAACATGGATGATGAAAACATTCCGATTCCACCCATGATGGACAATCCCAAGGCACCTGTTTCAGGCAACCTCGATCCAACGAAACCAAGCATATTGGGCCAGAAATAACAAATGCCCAAGGCATAAAATACAGCAGCCACGTAGAGCATGTTTCCACTCATGGTACTCAACATGTAAATGCCGATCACACCAAAAATGGCCGATCCCAGCAGTACGCCTACTGTGTTGAGTTTCTCCACCAATGGACCCGCAAAGTATCTTCCTACTGCCATGAGTCCGGTTACCAATGCAAGGATCAGCATGGGACTCGCACCGGCTTTTGCCAGGATGGGTCCAACCCATTGTTGGGGACCAAACTCGGAAATCGCAGTCAGCGCCATGCAGCAGGCCATGAAGAGATAAAGGGGATTGAGAATGGCTTTGAAGTTGGCAAGAATATTTGATTCGGCTGCTTTTGCTTTGGGGAATGCCTGTCCATAGAAAAGAATGGCATATATAATGGTGGGAATGAGGATCACCCAAATCTGCGCCTGCCAGCTCATGTTGGCATCGGTCATGAATTTGGAAATCAGTGAACCCAATACAATTCCGCCCGGAAACCACATGTGAAACTTGTTGAGCTTACTATGGAATTCATTGCCGGAATAAGAATCAGCAATCATGGGATTGCAGGCCGCTTCCGTACATCCATTTCCGATTCCAATCAGCAACGTAGAAATCAACAGTACATTGTAGCTGGATGCATAAATGGTTGTGAGAATTCCGACCAGGTGAGCAACGAGGGCGACTTGCATGATCAACTTAGGACCGATTTGCTGATAAAAGATTCCACCAATGATCATGGAAAGCGGAAATCCCAGGAACCACATTTGATTGATATAACCCAGTTGTACAGGATCAAGGTTCAGCTGTGTTCCAAGCTGCGTTAGAATTCCGGCCCTGATACTGAAAGAAAAGGCCGTTGTAATAAGTGCAAAACAACTCGCATAAAAGAGTCGGTTTGCATTGATTGGCTGGCTCATCGTTTTTGATTTTGGTTAATAAGTGAATGGCTGAGCATTATGCTCAATGAAAACTAATTAAACTTAATTTCTTAGCCAAATTTTATGTCTCTTCATCATAAGATTCAAACACGGGGCAAAAGGGATTCGTTCATTCTATCATTGGATAAAAGGCCGCATCTTGAGGTCCAGATTGGCACCTCAAGATGATAAACAGGTATGATCATAAAAGGAGAAACTTCTTTTCATGGAAATAGCTGATGTTTAAATTTATGAAATCAGTAAATTCGTAAGTATAATAAACGATTATGCCAGAATCAAATGTTTACGACGCGATTGTTGTAGGATCAGGAATCAGTGGTGGATGGGCTGCCAAAGAATTGACAGAAAAAGGTCTTAAGGTGATCATGCTCGAAAGGGGTGAAAACATTGAGCACGTGAAAGATTATGTGAATGCAACCAAAGATCCCTGGGAATTTCCTCACCGTGGTGGAAGAACGCAAGAGATGATTGAAAAATATCCTGTGTTGAAACGCGACTATCCATTGAGTGAAACAAATTTGAATTACTGGGTGAAGGACTGGGAATGTCCGTATACAGAAATAAAAAGATTTGACTGGTTCCGCGGTTATCATGTGGGTGGAAGGTCGCTCATGTGGGGACGCCAGAGTTATCGCTGGAGCAATATGGATTTTGAAGCGAATGCAAAAGACGGCATCGGCACCGATTGGCCGATCCGTTACAAAGACATTGCACCCTGGTATGATTATGTAGAAGGATTTGCGGGCATTAGCGGATCAAGAGAAGGACTGGATGTATTGCCTGATGGAAACTTCTTGCCGCCAATGGAATTGACTTGCTTGGAGAAAGATGTTGCAGCAAGACTCAAAGAACATTTCAAAGGCGAAAGACATTTGATCATTGGAAGAACTGCGAATCTCACAAAGCCACTTCCTGGAAGAACCAATTGCCAATTCAGAAACAAGTGTTCGCTGGGATGCCCATTCGGCGCCTATTTCAGCACACAGTCATCTACATTGCCTGCTGCCATGAAAACAGGCAACCTCACCCTTCGTCCATTTTCCATTGTTACAAAAGTGTTGTACGACAAAGACACCCAACGTGCAACAGGTGTTGAGGTGCTCGATGCAGAAACAAATCAGACGTACGAATACAAAGCAAAAATTGTATTCCTCAATGCATCTACACTCAACAGTACTTGGATATTGTTGAATTCTGCTACCGACATTTTTCCTGATGGATTGGGTAGTTCAAGCGGACAACTCGGTCACAACCTGATGGACCATCACCTGGGTGTGCGCATCACAGGAAAAGCCGAAGGATACGAGGACAAATATTATTTCGGTCGACGTCCAAATGGCTTCTACATCCCACGCTTCAGAAACCTCAACGGCGAAAAAAGAGATTATATCAGAGGCTTCGGTTACCAGGGACAAGGAAACCGTGAGAACTGGAACAGAAATATTGCCGAATACAATATCGGTGTTGAATTGAAAGAATTGCTGTCTGAACCCGGTTCATGGCAGGTGGGTATGGGTGGATTTGGAGAAATTCTTCCTTACCATGAAAACAAAGTAACGCTGGATAAAACCAAAAAAGACAAGTGGGGATTGAATGTATTGGCCATCGATTGTGAACTCAAACAAAATGAGTTGAACATGCGCAAAGACATGTTGAACGATGGCATTGAAATGCTGGAAGCAGCAGGATTGAAAAATATAAAAGGTGTGGACGGAGATGGTACACCCGGACGCGGTATCCATGAAATGGGAACGGCAAGAATGGGAACCGATCCAAAAAATTCAGTTTTGAATAAATTCAACCAGGTTTGGGATGCAAAGAATGTATTCGTAACAGACGGCGCATTCATGACTTCTGCCAACTGTGTGAATCCTTCTCTTACCTACATGGCAATGACCGCACGCGCAGCTGATTTTGCTGTGAGTGAGTTGAAAAAGGGCAATTTATAAAGACATTCAACCGTCAACTGTTAACAGTTAACAGTTGACGGTTGACAGTTAAGTTTAACATATAGTAACTTTGCTGCATGCTAAAACCCACGCTCATCAAGGCAGCAAAGGCTTCAGGTGCCCTGATCAAAGAAAAAATCAACAGCAAGTTTCTCATCGAACACAAAGAGGGTCCCAATAATCTTGTAACAGAAGTGGACAAAGCCTCAGAAGCTTTGATCATGAAAATCATCCGGGAAGAGTTTCCGGATCATTATATTCTCAGTGAAGAAATCGGAGCATTGGCAATGGACTCATCCTACAAGTGGATCATCGACCCCATTGATGGAACGGTCAATTTTGCCAATGGCATTCCGCTTTGTTGTGTAAGCATCGCCATTGAAAAAGATGGTGACATCATCATGGGTGCTGTTTACAACCCCATGCTGGATGAATTTTTCTTCGCAGAAAAAAATCAGGGTGCTTTTTTAAACAATCAGAAAATTCAAGTCAGCGAACAATCACAGGTCAAACATGCTTGTCTTGTTACCGGTTTCCCTTATTCATATCTCAACAGCGAAAATGGTCCATTGGAAGTTTTTGGCAGATTGATCAGAGAAGGCATTCCTGTTCGCCGTTTAGGCTCTGCAGCAATCGATCTTTGTTGGGTGGCAGCGGGAAGATTCGATGGGTATTATGAACATAAACTGCAGGCATGGGACAGTGCAGCGGGATTTCTCATGGTGGAAGAGGCGGGTGGAAAAGTAACTGACTTCAAAGGAGATTACTATTCTCCCTATCAACCACACCTTGTTGCCACCAACGGAAAAATTCACGATGAATTGTTGAAATGGATCTCAAACACGCATCAATAAAACAATATGTCAAACAGAACGGAAGTAAATGATTATGGTGAATTTGGATTGATCCATCACCTCACAAAAAATATTGAATTGCAAAACGCCTCATCCATATTGGGTGTAGGAGATGATGCTGCTGTCATTGATCACTTTGGAAAACAGACCGTTGTTACTACCGATCTCTTATTGGAAGGTGTGCATTTCGATTTGGCATATACCCCCTTGAAACATCTCGGATATAAATCCGTTGTAGTCAATCTGAGTGATGTGTATGCCATGAATGCAACTCCCACACAAATTACACTCAGCATCGGCATCAGCAGCAAAGTAAGTGTTGAGGCTTTGGAAGAATTTTATGAAGGTGTATACATAGCATGTGAGGAATATGGCGTTGATTTGGTGGGTGGTGACACCTCTGCATCACAAAAAGGATTTATCATTTCAGTCACTGCCATTGGTGAAGTGAACGAGGAAAAAGTTGTGAAAAGATCAACTGCACAGAAAGGTGACCTGATCTGTGTTTCAGGAGATTTGGGTGGGGCATACATTGGATTGCTTTTTTTGGAGAGAGAGAAAAAAATATTTTTGGAGTCACCCCAAGTTCAGCCGGATCTTGAAAATGAATCGTATGTCATTGGCAGGTTGCTCAAACCAAAAGCAAGAAAAGAAATTGTTGAATTTTTGGAAAAACAAGGAGTGGTTCCAACATCTATGATGGACATCAGCGATGGACTGAGCTCAGAAATTTTACATATATGCGAGAAAAGCGGAGTGGGTGCTGTGATCTACGAAGAAAAAATTCCCATCTCAGAAGATACCAGGAATGCTGCCTATAAATTTGAGATAGATCCTACTGCCTGCGCACTCAGTGGAGGAGAGGACTATGAATTGCTGTTTACCATCAAACAGGATGACTATGAAAAACTTACGCTGAATGAACAAATCAGTGTAATCGGATACATTGCAGAAGCCGATCAGGGCGCAAAAATCAAAACAAAGGGCGGAAACACATTTGACCTCACTGCCCAGGGATGGAATGCGTTTAAAAAGTAGATCATTCTGAAATAAAAAATGCATCTGCGTCACTCCAGAACGGAAAACGCTCCCTCACCTGATCAAGTTTGTTTTTTTCCAATACTACAGTTTGTACAGATTCATCTGATGAGGCATGGTACAATACTTCTCCCAAGGGATCAATCACCAATGAATCTCCTGCATGCGCTGTTCCATTTCCATCGGCACCGATTCTGTTCACCCCAATCACGTAAGATTGGTTTTCAATGGCCCTGGCATTCAAGAGTGTTTTCCATGCATGTGCTCTGGAAGCAGGCCAATTGGCTACATACAGCAACACATCGTATTCCAGATATACACCCTCATCATCCTGTTGCAACTGCTGACGAGCCCAAACAGGAAATCTTAAATCATAACATATTTGCAGATTGATTCTCCATCCACCTACATTGGCAATGGCTCTTTTTTCTCCATAGGTATAATGCTGGTCTTCGCCTGCCAATGAAAAACAATGTCGTTTGTTGTATTGTCCAACTTGTCCGTTAGGCAATACCCATAACAACCTGTTGTAAAATTGCTCATCTTCTTTGATGATCAAACTTCCGGTCAGGATAACATTTTTTTTATGGGCGAGCTCCTTCATCCACTCAACCGTCGCTCCATCCATCGTCTCGGCAAGTTTTTCGGGTTGCATGCTGAATCCGGTTGAAAACATTTCAGGCAAAACCACAATATTGGTGGTTTCCTGAATGGCATTTATTTTTTCCTCAAAATTTTTGAGGTTGGCGGACTTATCCTCCCAAACCAAATTGTTTTGCACCAATGTAAAACGAAGTGAATCCATGTCTTAAAATTAATCCATTTCTTTTTCTATAACCCCTTTGAGCACCTTGGTGATCAGGGAGTTTTCATATCCTCTTGATAAAAAATACTGTCGAACCTTTGCCTGTTTAACATAGGAAGTGATTCCCTGTCCCTTGATGGAACTCCATTTTTTCTGCATGAGCTTCGTCAGTGTTTTTTCATAATCGGCCATATCTATTTCATCCCGCAATGCCTTCTGTATGCTGTATGCAGAAATGCCTTTTTTTCTAAGCTCCATTTCTATTTTCTTCTTTCCCCATCCTTTCACCCTGAATTTTCCGCCAACAAAAGCATTCGCAAAACGCTCCTCATTCAAAAATCCCTCTTCAATCAATTTGGAAACAATTTCATTGATGGCCGTCCACCCAATCCCCATGGTCGAAAGCTTGGTTTTTACTTCAGCGTGGTTTCTCTCCTGAAATGCACAATAATGCCTGATTTTCACATAGGCCTGCTCGGGGGTCAGCGTCTTTCTGAAAGTCTTCTTTTCCATTATTTCAGGCAAGTTAGTCGATCGCAGATATTGTGGCTCGGTTTTCAACATTAATCCATTGTTTTTCTCCCAAAATGTCGAAAAATCAGGCTTTCATTTCGTGTTGGTCCAACTATATTTGCTTCATACAAATCATATCTATTTTATGAAATTTATTGTTTCTTCTTCGGCGCTGCTGAAACAGCTGCAACAGATCAATGGTGTTATTGGATCAAACAATGTGTTGCCGATTTTAGAGGACTTCCTTTTTGAAATTGAAAAAAATAAACTTACTGTCGTTGCAACAGATTTGGAGACTGTGATGAAGATTCATTTGGATATTGAAGCGAAAGACAGCGGTCGTGTTTGTATTCCTGCAAAAATTTTGATGGATTCACTGAAGAATCTTCCCAACCAACCGCTCACTTTTGACATCGATAAAAACTTTGGCATCGAAATCACCAGCGACAACGGAAAATACAAGGTGATGGGTGAGAATCCGGATAATTTCCCCAAAGAACCGCCGGCAGACGGGACTTCAGCGTTTACTCTGAGCAGCCATGCATTGCTGACTGCTGTCAATAAAACCATTTATGCAGTGAGCAACGACGATCTTCGTCCAGCGATGACCGGGGTGTTTTTTGAATTGGAGAAAACCGGACTCACATTTGTTGCAACCGATGCACACCGCCTTGTTCGATACAAATTGAAAGACGTAAAATGTCCGAAGCAAGACTCCTTCATCGTTCCAAAGAAACCATTGAACCTTTTAAAAACATCACTACCGGATAACGATGATGAGATTTCCATTTCCTACAACAGCAATCATCTTTTCATAACACACGGAACGGTTGAGCTTTCCTGCCGCCTGCTCGATGCAAGGTTCCCGGACTACAAAGTGGTCATACCTGCAGAAAATCCCTATCGCATGACAATTGGTCGTCAGGATTTTCAGTCAGCCTTGAGACGTGTAAGCATCTTCAGCAACAAGAGCACCAATCTTGTAACCCTGAATATTTCAGGAAGCGAACTCCAGCTTACCGCTCAGGATGTTGATTTCAGTTTCGAAGGAAACGAAAGAATGGGTTGTCAATACAACGGAGAGGATATTGTCATTTCATTCAATGCGCGTTTTCTGATTGAAATGTTGTCTGGAACAGAAAGCGATGAAGTCAAAGTTGAATTGTCTACACCAACAAAAGCGGGACTCATCAAGCCTGTTGAACAGGATGAAAACGAAGATTTGCTGATGCTGGCCATGCCATTGATGTCAAACTAATGATATATGAATCCTATCATCACATATTTCAGTGACCTTGAAAAAAGACCCCTCGAAAGAGCGGGTTTTTTTATAGCGGGCATGGTTTTGTTGTGGGCTGTTGAACACCTCATACCACTGATCCAAAACCAATATAAAAAAACAAAGCTTCGGCATGCTGGTACCAATCTCGCTTTTACAGCGATTCACTTTGTGATCCACACATTGCTGGCCGGGGGAATTATTTTTATTTCCGGATATACATCCTCCAATGCATTTGGATTTGTATACTGGCTTGGTGGGGGAACGCTCGTAACCATATTGATTACATGTTTGACGCTTGATTTTTTTGCAGGATGGCTCTGCCATTTTGTAGAACACAAAATTGCATTGTTCTGGCGATTCCACATCATTCATCATGCCGACAACAACGTTGATGTTACGACAGGACTGAGACACCATCCCCTGGAATCTGTTTGGAGGGGATTGTTTTTCTACATGGGCATTTTCGCATCGGGGGCTCCCATGTATGCCGTGCTCCTGTATCAAACCATCCTGGTGTTTATCACCGGATTCACGCATGCCAATATTTCTCTTCCAAAGTGGATGGATAAAGTCCTTTCTTATGTATTGATCTCTCCCAATATGCACAAGGTGCACCACCACTGGAAACAACCCTATACAGACAGCAATTATGGTGCAGTGTTTTCTGTTTGGGATCGTTTGTTGGGGACCTACATGGAGCTTGATCCGTCTGAAATCAAATATGGACTCGACCGTTATTATCCGAATGAAAAAGATGAGTCCTTTGTTCCACTCATGAAAAGACCTTTTCAAAAATTATAATTGAGCCGTGAAGAAGATTGCGTTTATTCCTGCCAGGTACGCCGCTACAAGATTTCCGGGAAAGCTGATGCAAAAAATCGGTGATCAATCGATCATCAGCATGGTTTATAACAATGCAAGAGAAATGGAATTGTTTGATGATGTGGTTGTTGCAACCGACAGCGATATCATTGCAGAAGAAATAGATCGCATAGGTGGTAAGTTTATCAAAAGCAAACATGAACATCAGAGCGGAAGCGATAGAATTGCAGAGGCCTGTAAAAACATGCAGGTAGATGTTGTTGTAAACATTCAGGGTGATGAACCATTTATCAAAAAACAACCTCTTGAAGACCTGCTGAAAAGTTTCAAAGATGAAACGGTTCGGGTTGCATCACTCATGCAAAAGTTTCCCGATAATGAATCGCTCGAAAATTCAAATATTGTAAAAGTTGTTTGCAATCGATTCAACGATGCGCTTTATTTCAGCAGATCTGTCATTCCATATAAAAGAAACAAGTCGGTCGAAGAAGTGTTTTACAGACATGTTGGTGTCTATGCATACAGAAAAGATATGCTCCTCCAATTTACAGAGTGGCCGATGGGTAGGTTGGAAAAAATGGAAATGCTCGAACAGTTGCGTTATCTGGAGAACGGTGTTTCAATAAGAATGGTTGAAACCAACGAGGCGAGTGTTGGAATAGACACACCGGAAGACCTTAAAAAAGCAATTGCTTTTTACAACAAGGTCTGATTATTTTTTCTGCTTATATACGGGTACCGTGCTACAAGGCTCGCCATACATGAGTGACTTGACAACAGGAATCAATTTTTGCGAGATCATTAAAAATGCAGAAGATGGTATTGCAATATCGCCGCACCCTTTCACCACCACACGCTTGTCTTTGTATTCCTCCTCATCAATAGAAAGCATATTTTTCTCCATTGCTTTTTCAATGGCGATTTGTTTGTTTCCGAAATATACTTCGCTTGCAAAACCTTTCAGCTTGCTACTGACAAGCATAAACGCCCACATGGGAATGATGGCGTCGGTTGAACAATGAACTGCAACTATTTTCCCGTTGAATTGACTCCAATCGGTTGTTTCCAGTTTTTCCCTGAAATCCTTCTCTTTCAAGAGCATTTCCATAAAAAGAAAATCTTTTACATCAAGCCCTACAACCTCTTGCCGGGGATAAAATTTTTCGAGATCCAACGTAATGATTCCGCTTTCTGCAACCTTGTTGACCAATCCTTCCATGCTGTAAAATTACCCAAAATAAAAACAGCCACCCTTTCGGATGGCTGCTTGTTTTGTTTTCTCATTAGCAGAACTTCTAATATCCTGATTCCCTTCTCTTATCAACTATTTTAGCTGATTTTCTAAGGGCTTCCATTGTGCTGTATCCGGCAAACTGCTTCAGTTGTGCCTCGATTGACTTCTTTTGGGAAGCCACATCTACTGCAGCTGAAGGGAGCGAGGAGACGTTGTTCACTTTAACATAAAACACACCGTTTTGTCCCGCAATCGCTTCCGATACATTAGACAAGTTCTTTTTATTAAACGCTGCACCGATTACTTTAATTTCTGTACCAATATTGGTAACAAATGGGTCTGCAAACTTCAACGTGTCTATTCTTCCAGCGTTTCCGCCCAGTGTCAGTGCAATTTTCTCAAGATTTTTCTCAGATCCAACCTTTTTGGCGAGGATCTCAGCTTTTTTCTTATTTCTCAAAATGGGTTCTACAACCACCCTTGCCAATGCGGGGGGTTGAACACCTTCTTTGATTTCGTTAGTGATGATTGCTACAACATATTGATCTTTCAAATCAAATGGTTCTGATACAGCGCCCACTTTGTTTTCAAAAGCCCATTTCACCAGGGCCCTTGAACTCAACTGTCCCGCGCCATAATCCATCTCTCTTACATTGTCGGCAAAGTTTTTAAGAACCTTCATTTTCTGGGCTGTCTCATCAAATGATTTGGCGTCTCTGCTGGATCCGGCAAACTGGGTTGCAGCCGATGATGCTGTGTTGTCTGTTTCGTCGCTTGCAACAATGTTTTTTGCGAGATAGGCAACTTTGTAGGCGGGTTCAAAATTTTTCTGATCCATCACTTGAATAACATGATATCCAAAAGAAGTTTTGATTACATCAAAAGAACCTTTTGGTTTATTGAACATGTAGTTGGAAAAATCTTTATCAAGCGTTGAGGCGTCTGTTGAAGAGAAATTGTATTCACCTCCATTTTGTTTGCTTCCCTCGTCTTCACTGAGTTGTGCTGCAAGTGCTCCAAAATTTCCGCCGGATTTAATAACATTGAAAATACTGTCCGCTCTCTTCTTGGCAAGACTGTCGGGTCTTGTTTCTTGTCCGGTTTGAGGATTGATTGTTCCAACCAAAATATGTCTCACCTGAACAGAATCAGGCATGGTCTTTGTCGCAATCTTTTTGGCAATCACATAGCTGCCTCCGTCAATATACGGACCAATAACGGTTCCTACACCCATTGCAATGATGGAGTCTTTCGCTCCCATTTGAAGTTTTGATTTGAGTGCAAATCCATCATAAAACGGAAGGGTGGTGTTGTATCTGGTAACAAACCCTTTTTCGTCGGTGGTAGAAAGCATTTCTGCTTTTAGCTGATTGAGGGTATTGTAAATTTTTTGAGAGTCTGCGCTTGTTGGATTGGCGCTGAATGATACATATGACAGGCTTTTAACGTGTTCCTGCTTGAATTCATCTTTGTGGTTGTTTACATAATCTGCGATTTCCTGATCAGAAATTTTGACGGTGCTGTCAGAAACTGCTGTGTAGGGACCTCCCGCAAATTCTACAGATGCTATCAACGCATTGTCTGCGTTCATTTTTTCAATCATCCATTTTGGCACATATGATCCTTGTGTGAAAAGGGAAACATATTTCTGTGTAAGCAGGTTGATTTGAATGGGGTTGATGAGTTGATCGGCCACCATGCGCACATCTTCTTCCTTCGTGCTTTTTTTAACACCGTTGAACCAGTTTCTTGCAGCATTTACATCATACATACCGGTATTTCTGTCGGTGAACATCTGTCTGAACTCTTGTGGGGCGTCATCAGAAAACAACACAGATCCCAATTCTTTTGGGGTGACTTTCAATCCAAGTTTTTCAACTTCTCCGTTGATCAGTCCTTCCTGGATATATCCATTCCACACGTTTTCAATGATGGATTGTGTCATCATCTCGTTGGTCTGCAATCCCTGTGAGCGATATGACTGCTCGGCGGTATTCACTTTTTGGTTGAATTCAACCAAATCAATGTCTTTGTTATTGATCGAACCAGCAGAGGTCGATGGTCCGCTGAAAAGATTGCCGCTTCTTCCAATAAAAGCATCCTGAACCAAGAAGCCAATAAGACTGATGGCGATCATCACAGACAACAGCACCGCTGCCCTGTCTCTTAAATTTTGAATAATTGACATATATATAATATTATATAGGGTCGGCAAAAATAGGTTAAAAACAGGTATTAACAAACTGTGGATAACCTGGTTTTATCCGTTGATAATCAAGGATTTTAAGAATTATTGGTATGGGGTTGTGTTGAAAAAGATGGCTTGACTTTTGGGTTTTTTGATGGGTTTTTCAGCAGGCGTTGTTTAAGAACAATTTTTCAATGATTTATAAACATGGGTCATATGAGATTGGTTATGTTAAAAAATATAATTTAGTACATCTCCATTGTTGATAATATCCTTTGAATAGACTGTTTTTTAATTCCTATCCTCTTGTCTGATTTGTGGATTGATGTGAATTGATGTGAATTTGTA
>JBEGMC010000042.1:0-2556 GCA_041183265.1 Bacteroidota bacterium | reverse complement strand
ATAGGCCATCATCCTGTCGCTGTTGTTCCCAAGCCAATCTCCCAGCATCTCTTGATGGTGGGAATAAAATTGAACAGGATTGATATTGGAATAGACAAATGGTCTGTTGCGGGTATATTCTCCACCTGCAATCAATCGATTTACTTTTAAAAAATCGACTGTTTTGATGCCTGCCTGGTAGCCGATTTGATTCCTGTTATCATTGGTGAGCAGTTTTGAAACCCTGATTTCATCAATGAACAGTTGTCCATAGAGCTGGGTTTTGGGGATGAACCTCCTGACAGAAGCTGCTGCAAAAAACTGACCATTGGCACCTGCCAGCAGATTTTGGTTGGAGCTGGTATTGTCGAATGACTTGTAGTAATTGATGGGCAGGAGATATCCCAGGTTGAGTTTATTGGCATAAACGATTGATTCCCCCAAGCTCAGATCAACTCCCTCCTTGGGGGAATAGGTGATGCTGTGCATGGCGTAAAACTTGGGAATATAAACATTGCTGACTCCACCATATGTGGTGGTGCCCAGCGAATGGCCTGCGTTTTTATCAAGGATGCTGGATTGCAACCAGGCGTGCAGGTAATTGAATTGTACTTTTTTGAATGGATGGTACCTCAATCGGATCATCGGATAGGTGGGGGCATTTTGAGAGAGGATGATATTGGATTGTTGCCCGTATCCCATTGTTATCCTGTCTTGACCTATTGAGATGTATCCGTTTTTGAATTGATAGGCGAGTGATACCCGCAATTCATTGTAATTTCTTTTGTTTGACTTTGTAGGATCGCTTAAGTTGACATATTTTTTTTCACCATGCCAATTGGGAATTTCAGTGAGTCCGTTTCCGTCAAAATTGATATCATTGAAATAAAGCGCGTAAGAAAATCTTTCTGAAAGCTTGCCCCAGAAATTCAATCCAATATTTCTTTCGAAAATAATTTTATTGTTGTTCACTCCGATGCTTGATCCAACAATCGGGTCCAGGTAAAAACTGTTTTTATCTTTTCGGTAGGTAAAGGCCCTGAATCGGTTTTGTTGATCCAGGCTGAATTTCTTGAAATGCGCACGATTATCATCAGCAAGCAGCTGGAAATCATTCGCATGAAACATCAATTCTTCCCGATCCGTTTTATCCAGGCTGTCCTTGATTGCCAGCAAAGCGGAGAGGCTGTTTTTGATTTCAGATCTGGTCATTGGTTTGATAAGATCCAGCCAATGGGATGCTCTTTTCAGGCTCATCTGGTCAAGAAAATGATATACATTGTTGTGCAGTGACTCATTGATTTCTTGTCCATTTGCACAATAGAGATTTGCATTGAGTGCCACGACCAGCAACAATAAATATTTAATACGCATTCAAATCTCCTTTGATGAAATTTACAATTGTTTGGAGAATAATTTGGCAGTCGAGCCACAAACTCCAATTTCTTATATAATACAAGTCGTGGTTGACCCTTCTTTGCATGGCCTCATGTGTATGCGTTGCACCGCGGTGTCCGTTTACCTGCGCCCAACCTGTGATGCCCGGCTTGATGATATGGCGGATGGTATAATTGGTCACATGGTCGAGTGATTCGAGGTTGTGTGGAACTGCATGTGGACGCGGACCAACAACCGACATGTCACCGATCAGCACATTGATGAATTGAGGGAATTCGTCGATGCTCGTTTTCCGCAGGAAATTCCCCAATCCCGTGATTCTTTTATCATTCGGGGCAGTCTGTGCGAATTGTCCCTTTTCATCGAATGTTTCCTCACCTTGGTACATGGTGCGGAACTTGTAAACCATGATGCGCTTATTGTTCAATCCCCATCTTTCCTGTTTGTAATACACACCGCCTTTGGAGCTGATTTTGATGAGCAATGCCACAATGGGGAACAGCCAGGATCCGATAAGGATCAGGACCATAGAAGAAAAAACAAGATCAAACAGGCGTTTGATGAATTGATTGCTCCACTCATCCAATGGCAGTTTTTCTTGGCTGTAGACTGCCTGCGAGCCAATGTTTTCAATGATCAGCGGATTGGTGATGAAGTGGTTGATGTCGGGGACTATCCTGACCTTGACTTGTTGGTTGTTGAAAATTCGAATCGATTCGTTGATGTCTTTTTCAAGGTGGTTGGGAAGGCAAATGATGGCCTCATCAATGGCATTGTTCTGCAGAATGTATTCCAATTGCGTGGGATTGCCCAGATAGGGGCAAAGCTTCAACATATCTTTTTCATATGTTACCGCACCAATGCAATGATATCCGTAATGTTCGTTTTTTTTGATCAGCTGAAAAAGATCATCTGCATATTCAGCAGATGAGATCACCAGTAGTTTTTCAAAAATCTTGCTTTTGTTGATGATAGAATGCAGTTTTTTTCTGATGATGTATTTGGTGATCACGATTCCTCCAGTGAGGTAAGCAATGAAATAAAAATATTCCCACGGAGTATAGTAGTTGAAAAGCTTCAAGAAGAAAAGGAATGAGGTATTGACGACTACAAAGAGCAGCACATGATACAAAATCAGGATGAATTCCTCTGCAAACTTGCTAAATCTCCTGTCGGAGT
>JBEGMC010000041.1:0-29567 GCA_041183265.1 Bacteroidota bacterium | reverse complement strand
TTTTGTAATTCACAAAACGGAAATCATTCAACGTGATTGCCTGCGACCATTTGATTGATTTGAAAATTTTCTGCCGCGGAATGTTGATCCAATTATACTGATACTCCATTTCGATGCCTTTTTGTTGCACATCTCCTTCATTCACAAAATATTCTGCCCCGTTGTTGTTGACCCTGCGAACAATTGCATCTCTCAAATCAAATTGAAAAAGCGAAGCTTGCATGAACAATTTATTTCTCCATGCATTCATTTTCACACCAACTTCTTTGTTCCATCCATATTCCGCTTGGAGTCCGCTGTAAATACCACCTGCAGACGGCCGTATCTCTGCAATAGTTGGCGATGAGTATCCTTTTGATATTTGTCCGAACAATGAAATGTTTTTCAATGGTGCCATCAGTAGTGCGAACCTCGGCAGCAGTTGACGCTTGAAGTCCAACTCCTTCAGACCATTAGAAGGGAGTCCACTGGTTCTTTCAATAGCATAAAAAAAACGATTGATGCTTACACCTGACTGAATCTGCAAAAATTCCAATGGCTGCAGATTCAATTGTGTAAAAGCAAATTGCTGTCTGGCAACGAGCTCGTCTGTAACCTTGTTTGCGTCGGGAGCACCTTTGTTGTTTCCGCTGCTGTCAATCGCATATTCTCCCTTTTGAATCTCAAAACCGCTTACCCATTGCAGTGGAAATGGCAAATCATCTTCATACACAATCTTGGAGCGAAGTCCCAAGTTATACTCTCTCCTTTTTTCATAATTGGTAATAAAAGGATTTCTGAACTGAGTGAGTCCGTTTGTCACAGAACTCACGGTCTTCCATTTTGAACTGATCTGATAGGTATTGGCGAACCCTATAAATGCGGTTTTATTGTAAATAGCAGTTTTCTGATCAACAACAGAAGGCAACGTTGCTGTGGCTGGTCTGGATTGTTTGGGATTGGCGTTGAACTGCGCAAGGGTGAGACCGCCGGGTGTTTGATAAAAAAGATCGGCATAAAACAAGATCAGATCTGTTGAAACCTTTTCATTGCTCTTGATGCGCATGTTCAGCTGAATATTGTCTTTGCGCATCTTGCTCTGTGTTCTGTATCCATTGGATTGATAATGCCCCTGCAGGAGATTGAGCTGGATGCCTTTTGATTGATGCTGGTATTGGAGTGACTGCTGAAGGGTGCCAAAACTTCCACCCAACAAGCGCAATTTCAGGTCATTGCTGTCTTTCGGTTTGCCAAATCCGTTGAGCAAAACAGCCCCACCCGTTCCTGCTCCATATAAACTTCCAGATGGACCCTTGATCAATTCGAGTCCGTTTACACTGTGTATATCCAACAGATTCAGATACGTGTTCCCTCCTGCATCGGTAAGGATAAAATCGTCGTAATACACTTTTACATTTCTGATGCCGAATGGTGATCTCAACAAACTGCCCCGGATGGATAGGCGATAACTTCCCGGTGACCGCTCCTCCATCCTGACGCCACTGGCAGTATTGAGCGCGGGCAGCATGGAAAATGCAGAAGTTGCATTCAATGATTGTTTACCAATTATTGCAATCGAAGCAGGTGTAGTGAGCAGAGACTTATTGGACTCAAAGCCCTTGACCACCACTGCATCCAATACAGCAGTATCAACTTTTTCCTGCGAGACGATCTTGAGAGATAAGAGGATTGAAAAGACGAGTAATATTCTTTTCAGGAGTATCATCTACTTTTGAATGTACATCACTTCTTTGATCAACTTGACAGTTCTTGCAACATCGGGAAGGTATGCAGCAACAAGATTGGGCGCATAGTGCATAGGCGCATCTGCGGCTGTTATTCTTCTGATGGGAGCATCCAAATAATCAAAGCCTTCTTTTTGAATCCTGTATGTAATTTCAGATGATACAGAAGCGAATGGCCACTGTTCTTCCACGATAACGAGTCGATTTGTTTTTTTGACACTTTCCAAGATGGTCATCCAATCAAGTGGACGTATGGTTCTCAAATCAATTACTTCTGCGCTGATGCCTTCCTTTTCAAGTTCCTCTGCAGCACCCAATGCTACCTTCATCATTTTGTTGAATGATACAATGGTAACATCCCTTCCTGCTCTTTTGATATCCGCTTTGCCTATTGGAATAAGGTATTCTTCTTCAGGTACTTCCCCTTTGTCGCCATACATCACTTCACTTTCCATGAAAATAACCGGATCATCATCACGAATGGCACTTTTCAATAAACCTTTTGCGTCATATGGATTTGAAACGGAAATGACTTTCAATCCAGGTATATTGGCATATAAACTCTCAAATGCTGTTGAGTGCTGTGCACCTAATTGTCCGGCTGATCCATTTGGACCACGGAATACAATTGGACATCCTACCTGTCCGCCACTCATGGCGAGCATTTTGGATGCAGTATTTAAAATTTGATCGAGGGGCAGTACGGCAAAGTTCCATGTCATGAATTCAACAATCGGTCTGAGTCCGTTTTGGGCAGCTCCTACTGCGACAGCGGTGAATCCCAACTCAGCAATGGGGGTATCGATCACACGCTTGGGACCAAATTCATCCAACATACCCTGACTAACCTTGTATGCACCATTGTACTCAGCTACTTCTTCACCAAGAATGAAAACCTTGTCATCCCTTCTCATTTCCTCTTGCATGGCTTCCCTGAGTGCTTCACGAAACGCAATGATTCTTGACATAAAGTACTGTTTAAAAGAGTTGCAAAAATATTGCAGAATGAGGACATCTGCAAATTTGTGGACCTGATCTCCTACAACAGCTATTTTTGGTACAAAATCGCTGCTGAATGTGGCTGCAATAAGATTTCGCTGTTGACGGTTGAACCGGTTGCAGAGATCTGATTGTTCAATACAAAAGCCGACCAGCTCCCCGCTGGAATCGATGTATTTTGTGCTTTGTTGTTCCCGTTGAACAATACAAAAATCTTGCTCCATTCATCACCTGCAGCTTTCCCATTGATCTGATAGCCAATAAGTCCGTTTTCTGCCTGTTTAAAATCAATCAATGAGGCAACTTCCCTTTGTGTTGTTAACCTGAATGCAGGATGATCTTTGCGCATAGAAATGAGCGCACGGACGTACTGGAATACATCAGAGTTATCAGCCTTATCAAACCAATTGATCTTATTGATTTCATCAGATGAATTGAATGAGTTCTCCACTCCTTTTTTTGATCGTAAAAATTCTGTTCCTGCATGCAAGAATGGCACACCCTGAGAAGTGAGCACGATGGTCAATGCGAGCTTGTGCATTTCTTTTCTGGCAAGCACAGTATCATTTGCATTTGAAATCGCCCATTTATCCCAGAGAATATTGTTGTCGTGGCAATCCACATAACTGATGACCTGTGATGGATTTTTGGCATATGGCGCTTTTGAATAGTTCACCTTTGCATAATCAACCTGCGGATGTTGACAAGCAGCGGTGATTCCAAATTTGATGGATTCCTCCATGCCTGCCTTCCCGCTTGCGAATCCACGGTCCAATGGCTCAAATACACTTCCCTTGATGGCGTCGCGCAAATCATCACTGAATACCGCGATGTTGGACAACTGGTATGCATTTTTTTTCAATGCTCTCAGTGAATCAGGCAAAGGTGACGAGCCGGCAGTCCAGCCTTCACCGTACAATAATATATCCGGCTTGATGGCCCTCAGCTCATTGGATATCAAGTTCATGGTTTCGATGTCATGAATCCCCATCAAATCGAATCTGAATCCATCGATATGATATTCCTTCACCCAATATTTAAGAGATTCCAACATGAATTTTCGCATCATTGGTCTTTCACTTGCCGTTTCATTTCCACAGGCAGATGCATTGGAAAAAGACCCATCTTCTTTTTGTCTGTAATAATAACCGGGAACCAGTTGATTGAAGTAGGAGTTTTCAGTAAGCATGGTATGGTTGTATACCACATCCATCACTACGCGGATCTTTTTTTGATGAAGTGCCTTCACCATTTCCTTGAACTCTCTGATGCGTGTAACGCCGTCTTCCGGGTTGCTTGCATATGAGCCTTCGGGTGTATTGTAATTCAGCGGATCATATCCCCAATTGTATTGATTGCTGTCCTTTGCGCTTTCATCAATGCTGTAAAAATCGTATACGGGCAGCAGATGCACATGGGTAACGCCCAACTCTTGCAAATGATCCAATCCAGTTTGAACCCCTGCAATATTCATGGATGCTGCCTCTGTGAGTCCAAGGTATTTGCCTCTGGCCTGCACGCCGCATTGTTTGTCGATCGTAAAATCACGGACATGCATTTCATATATTACGGCATCCGTTGGGAGTCCGCCTATCTGACTTGAAAGATTTTTCCGATTGCTGAAAACAGGCGATCGATCCAGCTCCCAATCGCGTGGATTGGTTGTCTTCAAATCTATGACAATAGCCCTCCTGCCATTGGTTCCTACTGCCTTTGCATAAGGATCTGGAACCTCGTTCAACCATTTTCCGTGGGAGTAAATTTTAAAAACATAGTACACACCTTTCAGGTTTCTTGCAATGGTTTTGGTCCAGGTACCCTGAACGCCTTTCTGCATTTCAAGGGTTTCAATGGGCGTTCCGCCCAATGCATTTTTGTAGAGGACGAGTACCGCTTTTTCTGCAGTGGGACTCCATATTTTAAAAGTAGAAGCTGCTGATGTATAGGTCAAGCCCAAATCATTCCCTTGATATACAGGATATTTTTCCGGATTGAAAAACTGGCTGAAACCAAAAAAACTGTGGATCATGATAAAAAGGGTGATAACAATTTTTTGCATGTGAAAGGAATTGTATTGCAAACTAATGAATTTCGGGAGCAAGCGACCAATGTGCCGGTGATCTCCACAAGCCCGAGAGCAACAATTCGCGCATGAAGAAAAACTCCTTGGGAAGCCTGTCGAACATTCTGGAAAAGAGTTCCTCATGAGCAAGGATCTCTGTTTTCCATGCCTCCCTGTCAACTTCCATCACCTTGTCATATTGTTCCGGTGTAAACTTCAAAATACCCCAATCTATGTCTTCGTATTTGGGCATCCATCCAATGGGACTTTCTATGGCAGAAACTTCGCCGTTGACTCTTTCGACGATCCATTTCAACATACGCATGTTGTCGCCAAATCCAGGCCAGGTAAAATTTCCCTGCTCATCTTTACGGAACCAGTTGACGCCAAAAATTCTCGGTGGATTGGGAAGATTTCTTCCAAACTGCAACCAATGGTTAAAATAATCGGCCATGTGGTAACCGCAAAACGGCAACATCGCAAAGGGATCCCTTCTAACCTTTCCAATCTCACCAAATGCAGCTGCCGTAGTCTCAGATCCCATGGTTGCGGCCATGTACACACCATAATTCCAATTAAAAGCTTGATAAAGCAAAGGAATGGTGGTGCTTCTTCTTCCGCCAAAAATGAACGCACTGATGGGAACTCCGTTTGGATGCTCCCATGCCGGATCAATACTCGGGCATTGATGCGCGGGGGCTGTAAAACGTGCATTCGGGTGGGCAACAGGCTGACCGCTGGATGGATCATGCAATTCCCCTTTCCAATTTTTGATCCCCTTGTGTGCCTCTTTGGTCAATCCCTCCCACCAAACATCCCCGTCTGGTGTTATACCAACGTTGGTGAAGATGCTGTTTTTGGAGAGTGCTGCCATTGCATTCGGATTGGTTTTTGCATTGGTACCGGGTGCTACTCCGAAGTATCCGTATTCAGGATTGATGGCATACAATCTTCCGTCTTTGCCCGGTTTAATACATGCAATATCATCTCCCACTGTTGTGACTTTCCAACCTTTCATATCATCCGGTGGTATCAGCATAGCGAAATTTGTTTTTCCGCATGCACTCGGAAACGCAGCTGCCACATAGGTTTTGCGTCCATGTGGATCTTCAACACCCAAAATCAGCATGTGTTCTGCCAACCAACCTTCTTCCTTGCCCATCACAGATGCAATGCGCAGCGCAAAACATTTTTTTCCCAACAATGCATTTCCTCCATAACCTGAACCGTATGAAACAATTGATCGGTCTTCTGGATAATGAACAATGTATTTGACAGTAGGATTGCATGGCCAGGGAACGTCTTTTTGTCCGGGTTGCAATGGTGCACCGAGGGAATGCAAGCATTTGATGTATTCTCCTTCTTCACCAATCAGGTTCAGTACTTTTGTTCCGACTCTTGTCATGATATGCATGTTGACCACAACATAGGGCGAGTCTGTAACCTGTATTGCCATTTTTGAAAGCGGTGACCCCAATGGTCCCATGCAAAAAGGAATCACGTACATGGTTCTGCCTTGCATAGAGCCCTTGAAAAGCGCTTTCATTTTGGCTTTCATTTCTTTGGGATCGACCCAGTTGTTCGTAGGACCCGCATCTTCTTTTCTTCTGCTGCAGATGAATGTTTTGTCTTCGACCCTTGCCACATCACTCGGATCAGAATTGCAAGCAAACGAATTGGGCCATTTTTCCTGGTTGAGTTTTGTGAAAGTGCCCTTCTGCACCAACAAGTCGCACATGTTGTTGTATTCTTCTGTTGAGCCGTCGCACCAGTGGATGTTATCCGGCGTGCATACTTCAGCCATTTCCCGGACAAAATTGACCAGGTCTTGATTTTTCAGGTCCTTGGGTTGATTTGTTTTCATGAGGGTAAAATTTCTACTGTAAAATTACTTGAAATGCAGATCAGACCTTCTGTATTTCTACACTGTAAATCAACAATCTGTGCAAAAAAATTCATTAACTTGGGTTCTCGAATCAGCTGCCAATGAAATTCAAATCCATTCGTCCCCTCCAAACAAAGAAAGTATATTTTTTATCCGCTTTATTATTGGCATTGCTTTGTGCATTTGGATTCTTTGTGATGAGAGAACAAGCTGTCGAGGAAGCCATTCCCGATACAGTGGATTTCAATTTTCATGTAAGACCCATTCTCTCAGACAGGTGTTTTAAATGTCATGGACCTGACGCAAACAAAAGAGAAGCCAATCTGCGTTTGGATACAGAGGAAGGGGCATTCGCCGCGCTCAAGGATGATCCATCACATCATGTAATTGTTCCCGGCGATCCATTGTCATCTGCATTATACACCAGAATTGTTTCCACAGATACATCTGAAATGATGCCACCTCCCTCTGCCAATCTTGCTTTGAGCAAGAGAGAGATTGCCATCTTGAAAAAATGGATTCAACAGGGAGCCAAGTACAAGAAACATTGGGCATTTATTGCTCCCGTAAAATCTGCTGTGCCTGAAGTAGACGATGATTACCATCCGCGCAACGAAATAGATCATTTTATTTTCAACAAGCTGGAAGAAGTTGGTTTGGACCCCAATGAAGAGGCTGAGAAAGAGGCTTTGCTCAAAAGAGTGAGCATGGACATCACGGGATTGCCTCCCACCACCGAAATGCAAGAAAAATATTTACGTGATCAATCACCCAATGCCTATGAAAAAATCGTTGATGAACTGCTTTCAAGCAAACACTACGGTGAAAAAATGGCCATCCCTTGGATGGATCTGGCCAGGTATGCCGACAGCCACGGATACCAAGATGATGGGTACAGAACCATGTGGCCTTGGAGAGATTGGGTGATCCATGCTTTCAACCAAAACTATCCTTACTCAAAATTTATCACATGGCAATTGGCAGGTGACCTCTTGCCCAATCCTTCAAAAGAAATGCTATTGGCCACTGGGTTTAACAGAAACCATAAAATTACGCAGGAAGGTGGCGTAATTGACGAGGAATACAGAATTGAATATGTAACAGATAGAACCAACACTTTTGGAAAAGCATTCATGTCCATTACACTCGAATGTGCCAAATGCCACGACCATAAGTACGATCCAGTATCGCAAAAAGATTATTACAGCATGTTCGCTTTTTTCAATCAGGTGCCTGAAAAAGGTTTGGTTGGAGATATTCAACTCGCATCACCCGGCGATCCCCCCAACATGAAGATCACTACAGAAGATGTAAAAACCGTGATGAACTTTATCAACAAAAAAGATACATCTCCGGTGGTGGTAATGGTTATGAAGGACAGCATGGGTATTCGTCCAACGCAGCTGTTGCGCAGGGGTAATTATGATCAGCCGGCGGATACAGTCGACATGAACACACCGGCAAGCATACTGGGCTTCAATTCTGCCAAGTATGAAAAAAACAGATTGGGACTGGCAAAGTGGATGATTGACCCGAAGAACCCGCTTACCGCACGTGTTTTTGTAAACAGAATATGGAATGAATTTTTCGGAAGAGGTTTGGTAAAAACCGTTGGTGATTTTGGCATGCAAGGGGAACTGCCCAGCCATCCTGAGCTGCTTGACTGGTTGTCGGTTGACTTCATGGAGAAGGGATGGGATATCAAGCGTTTGGTGAAAATGATTGTTACGTCAACCACATACAGACAAAGCACCAAACGATCGACAGATAAACTTCAAAGAGATCCGGAAAACAAATACCTGAGTTATTATCCCAGATTGAGACTCAGTGCCGAGCTTCAGAGAGATTTGATCCTTTCCGCTGCAGGAATTTTGAACAAAGAGATAGGTGGACCAAGTGTGAAACCCTATCAACCCAAAGGTGTGTGGGAATCAACTACCTCAGGCCGTGGTGAACTTGCCAGATACGTGCAGGACAAAGGAGATAAACTTTACAGGAGAGGTTTGTACAATTTCATCAAAAGAACGGCTCCCCCACCAGCTCTGCTGATCATGGATGCCAGCACAAGAGACCAATGCGAAGTGACAAGATCCAGAACCAACACACCGCTGCAAGCCCTGGTATTGATGAATGACCCACAAGTCCTTGAAGCCGCGAGAGTATTGGCACAAAATACTGCCAACCTGCATTTGTCTGAAAAAGAAAAATTGAAAAAACTGTTTCAGCTGATTCTATGCAGAAAAGCCAACGACAAAGAAATGGAAATGCTTCAGCAGTATTTTACCCAGGAAAAAAATAAATTCAACCAAAACAAAATAAAAGCAGCATCATTTATCAAAGCGGGTGAATATGCACAGATCAAGACAAAAGATTTGGGAGAAACAGCAGCCCTGATGCAAGTCAATCAACTTTTATTCAACCTTGACGAAACAACTGTAAAATGAAAATGGAACAGCAAGAAAAGGAATTCAGGTTAAATGTCACAAGAAGACATTTTTTAACCAAAGCAGGATTGGGACTGGGCGGTGCTGCATTGGGCGGACTCCTCTTCAAAGATCAATTCATAGGCGCAGATTCGCAGGCTGCCATGCAACTGGGTGTTGCACAGTTTGCACCAAAAGCAAAGCGAATCATTTATCTTTTTCAAAATGGAGCTCCCTCTCAATTGGAAACATTTGATTACAAGCCATTGTTGAATAAAATGCATGGTGAGGAACTCCCGGCTTCCATCAGAATGGGACAACGACTGACGGGCATGACTTCCAACCAGGAAAAATTCCCACTCGTCGGATCCACATTCAATTTTGCACAACATGGCCAATCGGGTGCATGGGTTTCAGAATTGTTCCCGCACATGGCATCCATTGTTGATGATCTTTGCTTTATCAAAACAATGCATACTGAAGCCATCAACCATGATCCTGCACTGACTTTTTTCCAAACAGGAGCACAACAGGGTAACAGACCCAGCATGGGTGCGTGGATGAGCTATGGATTGGGAAGTGAAAATTCTAACCTACCCTCCTATTGTGTTTTGCTTTCCAGAGGAAGAGGAAACGGACAAGGTGTTTATTCGAAATTGTGGACCAATGGATTTCTGGACAGTGTTCACCAGGGTGTTGTCTTTAGCAGCGGTGAAGATCCGGTTTTGTATCTCAACAATCCCGAAGGGCATGATAAGCAAAACAGAAGAGACATGCTGGACATGTTGGCAAAATTCAATGCAGCATCTTTCGACAACATAGGCGACCCTGAAATCAAAACAAGAATACAGCAATATGAAATGTCATATCGCATGCAAAGTGCTGTTCCTGAATTGACCGACTTTAGCAAGGAATCCAACAGCACCATAAAACTTTATGGACCCGATTGTCTCGTTCCGGGCACCTATGCTGCAAACTGTTTGCTGGCAAGAAAATTATCAGAGTCAGGCGTGCGCTTTGTTCAACTGTATCACCAAGGATGGGATACACATGGCAACTTGGAGGGTGACATGCGCATGCAGGCAGAGGATGTGGACCGTGCCAGTGCCGGTTTGATCAAAGACCTGAAGCAAAGAGGATTGTTGGATGAAACGCTGGTCATCTGGGGCGGTGAATTTGGAAGAACCAATTATTGTCAGGGTACGTTGACAAAAGACAGTTATGGAAGAGATCATCATCCAAAGTGTTTTTCGTTGTGGATGGCAGGCGGTGGAACAAAACCGGGAACCGTTTACGGAGAAACCGACGAATTTGGGTACAATATTGTGAAAGACCCGGTGAGTGTACATGATTTTCATGCAACGGTGCTGCACCTCATGGGCATCAACCATGAGCAGTTGACATATAAACATCTAGGTAGAAGATACCGGCTGACAGATATTGCAGGAGAAGTTGTTCAAGGAGTGATTGCATGATGAAACAGAATCAGCTACACATTCAAATCATAGGTTCATTGCTGATGCTCTTGCAGGCATTGATGCTCGTGTTATGCTTTGTTTCACTGAATGACATCCCTTTGTGGCTGAAACAGGTTGGTCACCTGCATCCAGTGCTGCTTCACCTTCCCATTGCATTCATTTGTCTGCTGCTGCCCTTGTCATTCATATTCAAAAAAGGAAATGATCAAGCGCAATTGCTCATCTCCTATTTTCTTCATTACACTGCCCTGTTTGCAACCATCACGGCATTGTTAGGACTCCTATCAGCATCTTCCAATGAATATGATCCAGAAGTATTATTGAAGCATAAATGGCTGAGCATCTCCACTGCCATGCTCTCACATCTTTTGATTTATTTACATCCCATCAGTCTACTCAAAAGAAATATATGGATTGCAGCTGTTACTGCAACGATCGCAGTGATGATTGTTGGGAGTCACTTTGGCGGCAGTCTTACACACGGCGAAGATTACCTGAATTTTGATAAAGAGGAAATCAGTACAAAAGCATTCAAGCCATTGAGCGATTCAACACGTATTTATCAGGATCTTGTTAAAACGGTGCTCATAAACAAATGTTTGGAATGTCACAACGAGCAAAAAATGAAAGGCGGGCTCAATTTGAGCACATTTGTTTCCTTTCAGAGAGGAGGTAAAACCGGAGCTGCGTTTACTGTTGGCGATCCCGATCAAAGTCTTTTTATCCAACGGGCACTTCTGAACATGGATGACAATAAACACATGCCCCCCAAAGGCAAGATGCAATTGACCCAGGAAGAACTCTTCCTGTTCAGGGAATGGACAAAAAGAAATGCTGATACCCTGTTGCGATTGCACCAAATTGACCTGAAGGATACACTGCGTGCAATTCTTGCAAAAATTGTGGAGATAAAGTCAATTGCAAACACTGCGAAATTTTATTCTTTCTCAAAAGCAGCTGATGAAAAGATTCAGTCATTGAATTCTCCTTTTCGAAGAATCATGCCTGTGGATGTACATTCCCCTGCCCTGGTTGTAAAATTTTATCTGAAAGAAAAATTTTCCATCCAGTTGTTGGAAGAATGCGCACCTATTGCCAAACAGGTAATCGAAATCAATTTGTCGTCCATGCCTGCTGATGATGCTGTTTTCAAACATCTGCCTATGTTTGAAAACCTGGAAACATTGAATTTAAATGGAACCATGATCAGTGGAAAACAACTTTCTTCACTGAAATCCAATAAACATCTATCATCCATCAAACTTGCCAATACTGCTGTCCATGGAAAGGATGTTGAAACACTGGGAACCCTTCCATCGATACAATCGGTTTACCTGTGGAACAGTAAAGTAAGTGATAAAGAAGTCGCTGCACTTCGACAAAAATATAGCAGCGTACAATGGGATATTGGCTACGTACCTGATGAAAATGAATTACTAAAGTTGACCCCACCATCCACTGCGAATGCAGAAAAGATGATTCTTGATCCGGGTGAACTTGTTCAACTGAAACATCCGCTTCCGGGTGCACAAATAAAATATACCACAGATGGATCCATGCCAGATTCTTCCAATGGAATGATCTATTCAATACCTTTCAGCATCAGTGGACTCACACAAATCAATGCCATAGCCATATCAGATGGATGGATGTCGAGCAACGCATCCAATTTTACTTACTTCCTCAAAGGAGCTAAGGCAGATTCAGCTGTTCTGCTTCATCGTCCAGCCGACAGATACAAGGCGAACGGATCTGTTGCGCTGATTGATTTCAACAAGGGAACACCGACAAATTTGAATTTGAACTGGCTGGGATTCAGGGATGAGACCATGAAGGCAGGATTTTATTTTAGTAAGCCAACGCCCATCCATCAAGCCGTATTGAGCATAGCAGACAACACCGGATCATATGTATTTCCACCTGAAAAAATCATCATCAAAGGTGGCAGCAGCAAATCAAACATAAAAGTAATTGGCACCATCAGTCCCATTCAACCCAAAACACAGAGGAGCTCCGGTATCATACCGATACAAGTCCAACTCACACCTGGAACATACCCTTACATCGAAGTAGAGGCCATCAATGTACAAAGACTGCCTCCATGGCACCCTGGCAAGAAAGAAAAAGGATGGGTGTTTGTAGATGAGGTCTTTTTCTATTAATTTCACGGGTTCATAGATTTTTTTTGATCTCCCAGCAAACCATACAGGAAATCCAAAGCCGGATTGACATCATGGATGTCGTTGGCAACTTCGTAAAACTGAAAAGACGGGGTACCAACTACCTCGGACTATGCCCTTTTCACAATGAAAAAACGCCTTCATTTACCGTCTCTCCCTCAAAAGAAATTTACAAATGCTTTGGCTGCGGAAAAAGCGGGAATGCCATTGGATTTGTCATGGATCATGAAAAATTCACTTATCCCGAGGCACTCAAGTGGCTGGCAAACCGATACAATGTAGAAATTGAAGAAACTGAAAGCAGTCCAGAATACAAAGAACAGCAACAGGTAGCTGACAGTCTACATATCATCAATCAGTTTGCTGCAAGATATTTCTCCAAGCAATTGTTGGAAACTGAAGAAGGCCAATTGAATGCACTTGAATACCTTAAAGAAAGAGGATTCAATGATGCAACCATAGAAAAGTTTCAAATTGGATATTGTCCAGATGCTGGAGATGCATTCACCAAAGAGGCCATCAAACAGCAGTACAGCAGTGACTTATTAAAAAAAAGCGGATTGTCTGCAGAGCGAAACGGACAATTGGTAGACAATTACCGTGGAAGAATCATTTTCCCTATTCACAATCAAAGCGGAAAAATTATTGGTTTTGGAGCAAGGGTGATTGGAAGCAGCGATCGCGGTCCCAAATACATCAACACACCAGAGAACGAGCTGTATGTTAAAAGCAAAATTCTCTATGGTTCCTATTTTGCCAGACACCCCATTGACAAGGCAGACGAGTGTTTTTTGGTAGAAGGATATACTGATGTTACTGCGATGCACCAGGCAGGCGTTGAAAATGTGGTTGCTTCGGGTGGTACATCCCTCACATCGGATCAATTGAGGCTGATCAGAAAGTACACGAACAACCTTACCATTATTTATGACGGTGACAATGCGGGCATCAAGGCTGCACTGAGGGGATTGGATCTGGCCATTGAAGAAGGCTTGAATGTTCAATTGGTATTGGTGCCTGACAAGGAAGACCCTGACAGTTATGTAAAAAAAGTGGGGGCTGATGCATTCAGGACTTTCGTAAAAGAGCATAAAAAAGATTTCATTCTCTTTCAACTGGATATCTCCCTACAGGATGCAGGTTCTGATAGCAATAAGAAAGCAGCAGTGGTCAATCAAATTGCAGAATCCATCTCTAAATTGAACCGTGCAGAGGATTTCACCAGGCAGCAGGATTATATCAAGCGTTGCTCGCACTTGTTGAAAATTGATGAACAGGGACTCACAGCGCTGGTCCAAAAATTCAGCAGAGAAAAAATAGGCAAAGAAGAAAAGAGGCTTCAACGAGAGGAAATTGCCCAGGAACAAAGCATCTCAGATGAACAGCAGGAAGCGGTCATTGATCTGTTGTTCAAGGATGAAATGAATGAGCAGGCTGTGTTGAGATCATTGATTGAATTTGGATCTAAAACATGGAATGAGGAGATGAGTGTTGCTGCCTATATTTTCGATGAAATAGAAAAAGACGGGTTAGAAGAATTGTTTGACAATAAATTGCTGCTCAAATTGCTGCAGCATTACAAGCATATTTACCAAGAGGGACAATCACCTACCGAAAAGCATTTTTTGTATCACGCAGACCCCTCCATCAATCAAATAGCTGTATCCCTCCTAACAGAGAAACACAGCATCAGTCCCAACTGGGATAAATTTTACAAAGGAGAAATACTTGGGAGAGAAGATAAATACAAAGAAGAAGTTGTTTCCTGCATGACTTATCTCAAACTCAAAAAAATCAAAAGACTCATACTCGAAAATCAGAGGGACCTCGAAAGCAATCCAGCCGAAGACGATATGATCATTCTTTTGCAGACACATCGCCATTTGAAGGAACTCGAGATGGATCTGATGAAAAACATTGGGACTGTCATCTTCAAATAACCGAAATCAGACAGGATCAACATTGATTTGCACGTATACTGATTTTAGTGAAGACTCGCTTTGCAACATCAAAATACTTTGCTGAATCATCATCCTTGCCTGAGCATTTTGTTCGCTGCTTCTGGGCAGTTTCAAAAGAATCTCATAAATATATTTGTTTCGAACCCGATTGATGACAGGCTCAGCAGGGCCAATCAAATAATCGCCAAAGGTTGAGGACAACCGATTGGCTATAAAAGATGCCGCATTCAGTGCTTTTGTTTTATCTGTATGCTTGAAAAATATCTGAACCAGTCGCGTGAATGGCGGGTAATGAAATAATTTTCTCGAAGCATATTCTTTTTCAAACATGGATGCATAATCGTGTGCAACAACCCATTCAAGTACTGGATGTGCGAGCTGTGTACCCTGGATGATCACCCTTCCCTTTTCCTGTCTCCGACCTGCTCTTCCGCTGACTTGCTCCATCAATTGATAGGCTCTCTCATTGACCCTGAAATCAGTGAAGGAGAGCAATCCGTCAGCATCCAGAATACCAACCAACATAACATTTTCAAAATCCAATCCTTTCACAACCATTTGGGTACCTACCAAAATATCCATGCGTCGCTGTTCAAAATTTCTGATGAGGTCTTCATGCGCAGCCTTACCTTTGACAGTATCCACATCCATTCTGGCAACGGTATGATCAGGAAACATTTCCTGCAAATGTTCCTCTACTTTTTCAGTTCCAAAATTCTTTTCAATCCAGTTGTTGGATCCGCAAGCAATGCATGTATTGAAAACCGGGTAACTGGTTCCACAATAGTGACACTGAAGCTTGTGTTGCAACTTGTGATAAGTAAGGGTAACATCACAATGATCACAATGCGGTATATTTCCACAGGTGCCGCAAATTTTATAAGGTGTATATCCCCTTCTGTTTTGAAAAAGAATGACCTGCTTTTGTTGATTCAAAGTATCCTCCATCGCATTTCTGAGGGTCTCTGAAATGATTTTTCTGACCACTTTATTTCCTTCAAGTGCACGTAAATCAGCCAATTCAATAGAAGGCATTTCAACACCTCCATATCGTTCAAAAAGCTCTACCAATCCGTATTTACCCTGGATAGCCTGTGCATACGATTCAATGCTTGGAGTTGCACTACCCAATACAACTTGGGCATTGCATTGTTTTGCATAATAGAGGGCTGCATCCCTAGCATTGTACCTGGGAGATGGATCTTGCTGCTTGAATGAGGCATCCTGCTCTTCATCTATGATGACCAAAGAAAGATTGGAAAATGGCAAAAACAGAGAAGACCTAGCCCCAAGTACAATCCTGATCTCCCCGTTTTTCACTCTGTTCCATAATTCCACTCTCTCATTGGGATTGAACTTTGAATGGTAGATGGCTATGTATCCTCCAAAATGTTTTTCCAGCCTCCGAATGATTTGCGCTGTAAGGGCAATTTCAGGGAGCAGATAGAGCACTTGTTTTCCCATTTTGATTTGCTCTTCAATCAACTTGATATAGAGCAATGTTTTACCGCTGGATGTAACCCCATGCAGGAGACAAATATTTTTTTCATTCAAATGTGACTTGACCTCATTCAACGCATTCAACTGATTGGGGGTGAGCTCAAAATCAATCAAGACCTCCTTCTCTTTTAGATGGATGCGATCGACATTTTCTTTGGTAACGAGTAAAATGGATTTGTCTACCAACCCTTTTAATTGTGCACTGCTTGCACCTGATTTTTTGAGCAAATCAGCTTGTCTGACCACTCCATCTTTTTTGAGCAAATGAATGTATGCCAATAAAAGTTCCAGCTGTTTCGGTGCCTTGGTAGTCCACTGATTCAACAAATTGGCAAGCGCTTCTTCACTTTGATAATTTGGATGAAGCCTGATGAAATTTTCTTTTTTTACAGTATACTTTTCCTTGAGTGATTCCCACGCAAAGCAAACACGTTTTTCAAGAAGACTTTTTACAACGGGGTACACATGTGTGATATCCAATATCTCCTGCACTTCATCCAGTTTCAATTCTTTTTTCAGTAGCAGTCCCTCGGCAACCAGGTATTCTTTATCATCCAAATCTGTAAAGTCCTCCCCGTATTCATCATTCCAAATCAATATGGTCTCGCTGCTCAGTTTCAGGTGTGTAGGCAAAGCAGCCGCCATCACTTCACCTTCAGAACACATATAATAATGTGCAATCCAGGTCCATAGTTTCAACTGTTCCTCATACACAATTGGCTCAGGATCGAGTATCTGAAGGATTGGCTTCGGCTCGAAACCTTTTGGAGCGTTCTCAGTGATAGATTTAACAACTCCTGCATACCGCTTTTTCTTTCCAAAACTCACTTCCACCCGAATGCCCGGAATGGTCATTGATTCCATCGATGGTGGAACATGATAGGTATAGGTTTTTGGAATGGGGATTGGTATGATGACTTCCGCGTACAAGTTGGATTATGATTGATAATGTTTTTGATGGATCCAAGTTGCTTTATACTGCATGAGTTTCTCACTCATTTTATTTTCAGCAATTTTTTTCAACGCCTTGTAATCTGCATCAGGATAATGGGCCGGATCGATGGGATCTAGATAGACAGTGCGCGATTTCCCAGGAGTGAGAGTAAAAAAATGACGGTAATGCATGCGATCAAATGCATCCAGGTATATCATCGGTTGAAGGGGTTTACCGGTTTCAACAGCGAGTTTGAAAGCTCCGTCATACATTTCTTTGAGAGGACCATCTGCCATGTTGAAAGTCCCCTCCGGAAAAACCAATATAGATATTCCTTTGGCAAGCACCTTGCGCAAATCATCCAGGCTGCGCGCTCTGTCTTCTGCACTAGAACGATCTACCGTTACCACACAAAATTTATAAATAAACCCAAAAATCGGGATTTTCAGCAGTTCCGCTTTCCCTATCGGTCTGAAATGATGTTTGACCGAGAGAATGGTGATAACAGCATCCACATAAGCAATATGGTTGGCAATGAAAATATACTGTTGATCCGGATCGGGAGTAGATTCATATATAAATTCTTGACGGATACCAATGAGCTTGAACCACCCCCCACCAAAAAACCTGAACAAGTCATACATGATGTTTCCACCCCTGATCCTTCCAAGCGGAAAACAGATCAAAACACAGGGAAAAAAAATTAGGATCATCAAAATGAAAAGTGAGTAGGCATAGAGGCAATACAGCAACTGAAAGGGAAAAAGAAGGTACTTCACTTGTCAATAGATTATGTTCAAATATACACCTTAGGCGTTGTATCTTTGCAGCCTTGTGGAAACAGCCAAAACCATCGCACTGCATACCCTCGGATGCAAATTGAATTTCTCTGAAACGTCTACCCTTGGACGTTTGATGGAGCAGGAAGGATTTGTAAAAAAGGAATTTGAGGATGAGGCTGACATCTATGTCATCAACACCTGTTCAGTAACAGAGAATGCCGATAAAGAATGCCGTCAACTGGTAAGGAGAATACAACGCAAAAATGACAAGGCAGTCGTTGTGATTACGGGATGTTATGCACAACTCAAACCTGAAGAAATTGCAAAAATTCCTGGTGTGGATTTGGTGCTGGGCGCTGCTGAAAAATTCAATTTGCCCAAACATCTGAAGGATTTCACAAAAGGTGACGACACAAAAATATGCAGCTGCGACATCGAAGATGTTCATCAATTCCATGGATCTTTTTCACTTACCGACAGAACAAGAACTTTCCTGAAAGTACAGGATGGATGCGATTACAATTGTTCCTTTTGCACCATCCCCATGGCCAGAGGCAAAAGCAGAAGCAATCAGATTGAAAAAGTTTTACAGGATGCAAACAAGCTGGCAGCGCAGGGTGTAAAAGAAATCGTATTGACAGGAGTGAATTTGGGTGACTTTGGAATCATCGATGGCAATAGGACAACTGATTTTCACAGCCTCTGCAAGGCACTTGACGAAGTTGAAGGAATCCAGCGATACAGAATTTCTTCCATTGAGCCCAATTTGTTGACGGATGATTTGATTGAATGGGTCTCTACCAGCAAAAAATTCATGCCTCATTTTCATATCCCCCTGCAAAGTGGCAGCAATGCCATTCTGGGTAAAATGAGAAGAAGATACAAAAGAGAGTTGTACGCAGACAAGGTCGCAAAAATCAAATCGCTCATGCCTGATTGTGCCATTGGCGTGGATGTCATAGTGGGATTTCCTTCAGAAGATGATGCAGCCTTTCAGGAGACATTTGATTTTTTACATGGATTGGATGTATCCTACCTGCATGTTTTCACTTACTCAGAAAGAGATCACACAAAAGCATTGGAGATCAAAGAGGTAGTGCCTGTACAGGTAAGAAATCAGCGAAACAAAATATTACGCAATCTTTCATTCCAAAAAATGCAATATTTCACTGCCTCACAAAATGGCAAAAAAAGAAATGTGCTGTTTGAGCAGGAGAATAAAAATGGAATGATGGAAGGGTATACCGATAATTATATCCGCATCTCCACACCATTTCGTGCTGAATGGGTGAACCAAGAAGTGGAATGGCAGCTTTGATTATTGCTTTCTGTAATCCAATGGCGCCTTGCGATCTCCTGCAAGAGATTCATACTTAAACCCTGCACCTCCCCTTGCTTTCTGCAGTTCATCTGCAGCTGATTGTATGACCAATGGCTTTTGAAAAATTTCCTGTGCAGTCAATGCAATCGTTTTGGCAGCAACCATCATACCCTTGAATCCAATGCTCATCCCATCGCATGCCACGGCCTGCCAACTGTGTGCAGGAATGCCGGGTACCCATGTAGCGGTTGACAAGCCTGCGGTAGGTACTACCCAGCTCACATCTCCCACATCTGTGGAAGCTGAAGTGAGTCCATTTAATGCATAGGGCTCGATCGATGCTGCAGTTTCAATGGTTGGTAAATTGGTTGAAGCGACTGTCAATCTGATTTTTTCTGCAAACAATTTCTCTTCTGCAGTGTATTGGATGCCTCCTACTTTTTCCAAATGTTTTTGCATCATCTTTGCCAGTGTTTCATTTGGCAATGTATTGTACAATCCTGTCATCACTTCATGGCTCACCGTGGTTCCTGTTCCCAATGCAGCTGCATCTGCAGTATTCATGAGTCTCGTCCAAATTTTTTTGAGTCCATCGATGGTTGGTGTTCGGATTGTGTATTCTACCTCTGCAAAATCAGGAACGATGTTGGAAGTAACCCCTCCCTTTTTGATCACATAATGAATCCTGGTCTCCTGGGGAACATGCTCTCGCATCATGTTTACCATAAAGTTCATCGCCTCCACTCCATCAAGCGCTGAACGTCCCTTGTCGGGTGCAGCCGCTGCATGGGCAGCCAATCCATTGAATCTGAAAAGGGCTACTTTATACGCCAATGTGGAAGAGGGACTCGCACTGTTGTGATCTCCGGGGTGCCAATGCAATACAGCATCGACATCATTGAATAGACCGGCACGCACCAAATAAGTTTTTCCTCCACCAGCACCCTCTTCAGCAGGTGTACCATAGAGACGAATGGTTCCGTTGATGTTATTTTCACGCATCCAGTTCTTCACAGCAATAGCCGCTGCAATGGAACCTGTTCCAAATAGATTATGTCCGCAGCCATGCCCATACCCCCCATTGACAAGCGGCTTCCTGTCTGCGACTGGTTCCTGAGACAAACCCGGCAATGCATCCATCTCAGCCAATATGCCAATGACCGGTTTTCCAGATCCGTAGGAGGCAACAAATGCAGTTGGAATGTCTGCGACCCCTTTTTGTATAGTGAAACCTGCAGCACTCAATTCCTGCTGCATCAATGATGTTGTCTTTTCTTCCTGGTATCCTGGTTCAGCCCATTTCCAGATGGTTGCAGCCATGGAATCGTATTTGGCTTTCTGAGCATCCAGGTAATTCAAAATCCCTTTTGATGGATCTTGAGAAAATCCCTTGCAAAAAAACATGGAAGCCAGCATTGAAAAGAAAAAAGGTCTCATTTGAATAAATTGAGACCTAATTTAAATAGATTTTGTTGACTTTGAAACTTCCTCAGAGGTTGGACAAGCTTTCCTGCAACAATCTGATCTTTTCCATGGCATCAGACTGTTTTTTCTTCTCCATATCCACCACTTCAGGCTTGGCATTTTGCACAAATTTTTCATTGGAGAGTTTCTTTTCAACAGAAGCAAGAAATCCTTTGTAATAATTCAACTCGTCCTCTAATTGTTTTCTTTGTGCCGAAGTATCAATGACCTGATTCGATGTGATGAAAAACTTATCTCCGCCAATAACCAATTGAATAGAACCTGCTACTGCATCACCGGTAAACTCAAAAGTTGCGGCATTGACTTGCTTGCAAAGCAATTCTTTGATGGCATTCCATTGATCATGCACTTTGGATTGGCAATGCAGTTGAATGGCCTCCTTGTTTTTGATGTTCGCCTTGATGCGTGCATCTCTGATGGCAGAAATTGCCTCTTTCAATTGTTCGCCACTTTGCAGAATGGCTTGATTGATCTGTCCTGTTCTGTACGACTGATCGATTTGCTTCACACAAATATCAACCGACTGTTCCTTCAGCAAGTGATACATTTCCTCTGTTACGAAAGGCATAAATGGATGCAATCTCTCCAGCAGTATTTCAAAGAAAGAAACAGCTTTTTCAATGTGACGCTGATCCATTGGTTTTTCAAACCCTGGTTTGATCCATTCCAAATACCAACTGCAATAATCATCCCATATCAGCGAGTAGAGTGTTTTGAGCGCCTCACTCAATTTGAATTGATCCATCAGTTGATCTACCTCCTGCAATGCCTGATCCAAGCGTGCTTCAAACCATTCATGTGGCCAGTCGTTGGATAAAGTTGATTCGTCTGGAGTGAGATTTGATTTAGACTTTTCCTTCCAAAGCTGAATCAACTTAAGTGCATTCCAGATTTTGTTGATGAAATTTCTTCCCTGTTCATTGGATGCCTTATCCCACAACAAATCATTTCCGGCAGGTGATGCAATCAAAATACCAAAGCGAACGGCATCCGCTCCAATCTCATCGATCATCTCCAAAAGATCAGGTGAATTGCCCAACTGTTTCGACATTTTTCTTCCCAGGTTGTCACGAACGATCCCGGTAAAATAAACATCTTTGAATGGTTTCTCTCCTATGAACTCATATCCGGCCATGATCATGCGCGCAACCCAGAAGAAGATAATCTCAGGAGCTGTCACCAGTGTTTGTGTAGGATAATAATACTTCACATCCTTGTTACCCGGATTGGAGAGTCCCTTGAAAACCTCAAAAGGCCAGAGCCATGAAGAGAACCATGTATCCAAGCAATCCTCGTCTTGCTTCAAGGTTGGATTATCAATATTGAATTGATGAGTGAATTTTCTTTTGGCATCTTCCTCGTTCATTGCAACCACAAATCGTCCCTGGTCATCGTACCATGCAGGTATCTGATGTCCCCACCAAAGCTGTCGTGAAATACACCAATCCTTGATGTTTTCCATCCAATGACGGTAGAGATTTTTGAATTTAGCAGGATGAAAATCAATTTCACCATCATTGACAGCATTGAGTGCAGGTGCAGAAATTTTCTTCATGTCTACCCACCACTGCAAAGAGAGACGTGGTTCTACAACCACATCTGTTCTTTCTGAGAATCCCACCTGATGCGTATATTCTTCAATCTTATCTACATGTCCCTTTTGCTGAAGCATGTCGACAATTTCTTTTCTTGCTTCAAAGCGATCCTTTCCAACCAACAATTGTGCATCAGCGTTCAGTGTACCGTCTTCATTTAAGATATCATATACTTCCAGTCCATGTTTGGAGCCGATCTGATAATCGTTCATGTCATGTGCCGGTGTAATTTTCAATGCTCCTGTTCCAAAATCCATTGCAACATATTCATCCCCGATGATGGGAATTCTTCTGTTGATCAGCGGTACCAAAGCATATGAACCAATCAGATGTTTGAATCGGTCATCATTGGGATGAACCGCTATGGCAGCATCTCCCAAAATAGTTTCGGGCCTGACGGTAGCAATGGTAATGGCGTGTTTTTCCAATGGCAGTGCAGAACCATCTGCATTGGCAAGTTGGTATTTGAGGTGATACAGCTTTCCTTGAACCTCTTTGAAAATCACTTCCTCGTCACTCAAAGCAGTTTTTGCACGGGGATCCCAATTGATCATTCTTTTGCCGCGATAGATGTATCCTTTTTCGTAGAGTGTATTGAAGACCTGGATCACTGATTTGTAATAATCAGTATCCATCGTAAAACTGGTCCTGTTCCAATCGAGCGAGCATCCTAGTTTTTTCAACTGCTGCAAGATGATACCACCGTATTTTTCTTTCCACTCCCATGCATACTTTAAAAACTCATCGCGGCTCAAACTTGCTTTTTGAATGCCTCTTTCTCTGAGCATCTGAACAACTTTTGCCTCTGTGGCGATGGATGCATGATCGGTACCTGGAACCCAGCAGGCATTTTTGCCCATCATCCTGGCACGACGAACCAGAATATCCTGAATGGTATTGTTGAGACAGTGTCCCATGTGCAAAATACCGGTTACGTTGGGAGGTGGGATAACAACCGTATAGGGCTCACGCTCATCGGGTGTGCTTTCAAAGTATTTTTTATCCAACCAGTGATGGTACCACTTGGCTTCAGCGGATTTGAAGTCAAAATTTTTGGACATCTCCATGTGCAGGCGTGATTTGGGGCGTAAAGGTAACAATAAAATCTTGGTCCTCAGAGGATTATCATCCACTTGAATGAGCTCCATCATTTTATTGTGTACTGTGAATTATGAAATTGGATTTTCAAAATAAATAAATGAAAATCAGATTCTTATATGAAGAAACCACAACAGCAAAATCGATATGGTGTTTGGATAGATAAAAAACAGGCTACCATCATCAAAGTCGGACCAGATGGCAAGAAAGATTATATCAAGGTTAAGTCGCATGTTCCCTTCATGGAAAGATTTCGAGGGGAGTCGACTGCCAAAACCGGACTCTTTGGCACCACCCTTTCGCGGGAGAAACAAATCCAAGGCAAACAGAACAATTCGGTGCATCATTTTATCAAAGAGGTAGTATCCAACCTTGATCATGCGAATGCCATTTTGATTCTCGGATCCGGAGATACCAGGTTTGAGTTGCAAAATGCCATTCACAAAAGCAAATCCATGAATGGCGTTTGGGTAGAGAACAGGGCGAGTGCAAAATTGCCCATCCGCTCCATAGAAACAGAAATGGAGAAGCATTTCAACCTGCATTTCAAATAATCATCAACAGAATCTCCTTCGAAAAATTTTAGTCACTAGTTTTGGACTTCTATTTCTCTGAAGGTGTATGCAATTGTAGATATTGAAACAACCGGCGGTAATGCGAGCACGGGCAGCATTACTGAAATTGCCATCGTTATAACCGATGGAAAGGAAATCATGCATGCATACAGCAGTCTTGTCAATCCACTTCAACCCATACCTCTTTTCATTGAAAAGCTTACCGGCATCTCTGATGAAATGGTGAAAAACGCACCGGTATTCGGACAGATTGCACAGGAAGTATTTGAACTGTTGCAGCACAAGACATTTGTAGCACACAATGTCAATTTTGATTTTTCTTTTGTTGCGCATCAATTGATGCAACACGGACTCACATTGCAGAGCAGAAAATTGTGCACCGTTCGACTCAGTCGAAAAATATTTCAAAACCTGCCCAGTTACAGCTTGGGCAACCTGTGTCGTTCACTTGGCATATCCATCAAACAAAGGCATCGCGCAATGGGCGATGCGCATGCAACTGCAATGTTGTTTCATCAGTTGTTGGAAAACGACAAGTACAGACATATCCAACAAATGTTAAAAAAAGGAAGCAAGGACGCTTATCTCCCTATCCATTTGAACAACGATGACTTGGATAAAATGCCGAATACACCCGGCATCTATTACTTCCATGATGGAAAAGGAAAGGTTGTGTATGTCGGCAAAGCCAAGCGATTGCAAAAAAGGGTTATCAGTCATTTTTCCAACAACTCAACCAGCAAAAGAAAGCAGGAACTGATCCGTCTTGTTCACAAGATCAGCTACAAAGAGTGTGGAAACGAGGTGATGATGAGTGTGATGGAGAGCTTAGAGATCAAGAAAATTTGGCCGCGTTTCAATCGCTCCCAAAAAAAATTTGAGCACAAGTTTGGGATCTGCAGTTATGTAGATCAAAAAGGCGTTATGAGATTGGGCATTGTCAAGAAAAAAAAGAGCATCATCACCCATCATACTTTTCCGTTGCAGGTCGATGGACTCAATATCATGAACAAACTTGCAAGGGCACACAGTCTTTGTCCCAAGATGTGTTTTCTGCAAGATGAAAAAATTGACTGTGTAGGTAAAGAAGAAAAATTCTGCGAGGGGATTTGTGATGAACAGGAAGATATTCATTCATACAATCAGAAAGTCGCCCACGCCATTCATACATTGAACGATTACAATCCATCCATGGCCATCTTTGGACAAGGAAGAAATGAAAAAGAATATTCCTGTGTGATGCTAGATAAAAATGATTTTCTGGCAGTTGGATTTGTCCCTCAACAAGCCATCCAATGGAAAAAAGATAAATTAAAAAGAAGTCTCGAGCCGGCAGCCATCAACGAATTCATCCGCTCTCTTGTGCTCTCAGCGGCTGAATCCAACCCTGACATGACAGTAGCATTTGACTAGGATTTTATCTCTTCAACAGTAGCTCCAATCCCTCTCTCTACAATGGCTTCACACATGGTTTTGAGCTCTTCGTAAGAACCCCTTTTTACATCTGTTTTTCCCTTGTAATGAATGAGGATAGCGCACTGTTCTGCCTGTTCAGGCTCATGTTTGCACACTTCAATAAGGGTTTTAATCACCCAGTCGAATGTATTGATGTCATCGTTCCATACGATGAGTGCATATCGTGCACTGTCGAGCACTTCTACTTCCAGTTCTTCCTGATACAGTGGATTGTTCAGTGGCATGGGTGATGGGTGGATGTGGAACATACTGGACTCGAACCAGTGACCCCTACTCTGTCAAAGTAATGCTCTAAACCAACTGAGCTAATGTTCCTTGGTGGCGCAAAGGTAATCATTCAATGAATGATTCAAAACAATGGCCATTTGAAAGATGATGTTAAATATATTTTTGTTCCATCTGCAGAGGATTTGCGGGCTGCTTCGATGATTTCCAGCACGTGCAGTGCGTGTTCAACATTTATCTTGGGATTGGTATTGTTCACCAGAGATTCTGCGACCTTGGTTGCTCCCTCCTGCCATTGATAACCTCCCGTTTCAGGCTCATATAACTTCGCCTGGGTCTCCCATGAATCATCCAAATAAACACCATTGGTTTCCCAATCGTAACCAATCAAGCGCATGTTGGCCTTGTCGCCAAATATTTGAATTGAATGCAATTGTTGACCCTTCGCTTCATGTCCGTGTGGATCAAAATAATTGAATCCGCACATGATATGACTGATGATGCCCTTGCCATGGTCCAGCAACAGGTGTGCATTGTCTTCAGCCTCTACTTTGACAGTTCCTCTGTTGTCGATTTCCCGGGTTGGATTGACGATGCTCGTCATTGCCATGATCGACTGAGCGGGTCCCAGGAGTGCAGTGAGCGTGGCAATATTATAAACACCCAGATCAGGCATGCTTCCTCCTCCTTTTTCATAAAAAAAGGCAGACCATGTTGGTCCGGTGTGCCCATATTGCCCGTGTGCGCTGGCAACTCTTCCCAGTTTTCCCTCTTGGATCATCTTATTCATGAATGCGAATTGTGGAGAATTCACAACTGCCGGAGCGCCCCAAAGTTTAAGTTTTTTTGATTGGGCCAATGCGAGCAGCGCTTCCCCTTCAGCATATGTATTGGCCATGGGTTTTTCACTCCAAACATGTTTACCCGCTTGCAATGCTTTCTTATTGAGTTCTCCATGCACTTGCATGTCAGTCAATGTAACCATCATATCAAAGGCTACACCCTTCAGCAATGCATCGATGTTGTTGTATGTTTCCGCACTGAGATGATATTGCTTTTTTTGCTCCAAGGCTCGTTCGTATTTGATATCACACAATGCAACAATTTCAACCATTTTGGATGATTGGAGATGTGGAATATAGCGGTTGCTCACGCTTCCGCAACCGATGATCGCAATCTTTAATGTAGAAAGATGCTGCTCGTCGGCATGTACATGCAATGCATTCAGCAACATCGCTGCACTTGCAGCTGATGTATACTTTAAAAAATCTTTTCTGGTGAGGTTTTGGTCCATCTGGTATGGTTTTGAAATACAATTTACAAAACTGTATGTAGGGCTTGGAATTATTATGAAAAAACTTATATTTGCAGCCCCAAAGGGAGTTTAGCTCAGCTGGTTTAGAGCATCTGCCTTACAAGCAGAGGGTCGGCGGTTCGATCCCGTCAACTCCCACAGAAGGTCACTGAAAAGTGACCTTTTTTATTCTCATGTACACAGTATACATTCTTTACTCCATCAATTTTGATAGGTTTTACAAGGGGCAAACCTCCGATTTGAACAGGAGGCTAAAAGAACATAACAATGCTGAAGAAAAATCTACAGCTAATTATGTCCCATGGCAGCTGGTATGGTTCAAAAATGTTGATACACGAAAGGAAGCGCTGATCCTGGAGAAAAAATTAAAAAATATTACAGGAAAAAATAGAATCAAGGAATTCATTCAAAGACATTCCAGTTGATTTGGCGGCCCAGACAATCCGCCGCAGGCGGATGTCTGGGTGCAGACCGAAGTGTCTGCATTCGATCCCGTCAACTCCCACAAAAAAGGCCACTCGTCAGTGGCCCTTTCATTTTAGTAGGTATTTTTCACGATCAGTCAACCTTCACTGCATAAGTTGAGGGACTCAAATAAATCTTGACTCTGCCCTCCTGGGTATTGCTGAGTTCTCCTTTGAATTTTTTTGATAATAAAAATCCGCCTGTCCATACCAATGCGCTGGATTTGACTTCATACTCATAGGTTCCGGTTGCGACTTTGTCTCTGTCACTTGCCAATGAGACCTTGTATTGACCATTGGACTCTAGCGTCAGTCTTCCGATATCAGTTTTCTGAACCCCAGCATGAATGGAATAAACTCCCAAAAAGGAGTGGACTTGGTTTCCACTGGAAATTGTCTTGGTGATTTCATTTTGTGGAAAAGGCTTGTTAACTGAAGCACTCAGAACAGTTTCCGACGTTCTTTGTGCAGAAACCGCTGAAGACTGAGAATTGCTTGAAGTTGCTTTTTTGTTTTGTGCAAAGCCAGCTAGATTGACAAACATGAGCACAAGCAGTATATTGAATCGTATCATTGTGTGATGATTTACAGTTTATAAGTATTTTGATACACCTTTTACGCTCTGATTCTTACCAAATGAAATCCTCAACATCAGTTCATTGGATGCAACATTGTATAATTTGGTATCAGATGTTGAGCGATCGTAAGAGTACCCGAATCTCAAAAATGGATTGATCTGCCACTCCAACATTCCTAAAATCGACTCTTGGGTTCTGTATGAAACGCCGATGGCAATCATATCGCCGAGCCAAATCTTGGTATTGAAATCAGCATGCATAGAGGTATTCCCTCTTCTCAACATTACTGATGGCACCAATTTTATTTGTTCTCCCAGGTTCATAAGATACCCTGCAGTAAAAAACAAGTTTAAATCTCGTGCCTTTACCGTCTGAAGCCATTTTGTATTGGACTCAAGCGGGTCATTTGTGGTAACATTGCTCATGACCAACATAGGTGATGAAATACCCATAAAAAATTTTGAATCAGAGTAGAATAATCCAAATCCCGCATCTGCATTTAAACTGGAAATATTTGCATTCAAGAGCGGATCACCACCTGTAAAGGTGTTGATTTCAGTATAATTGGCCCGCCTGTTTTTAATTCCAAGGTTCAGTCCCAGTCCCAATACACCCTCATTTCCGATTTTCGCTTTGTAAGAGTAATTGAATTTAATTCCCTGGTTCTTTTGAATACCAATACGATCAGAATAGAACTGAAAACCTATCGCTGAATTCTGTGATTCAAAAGGCATATCAAATGCAACATTGCCATATCGTGGAGCACCCTCCACACCTGACCATTGATTTCTGAACAAAGACGTGAGATTTGCAACGCCTCTATTACCTGCATAAGCAGGATTGATGTTCATCATGTTGAAAAGATATTGAGATGACATCTGTTCCTCCTGAGCCCATGTTGACAATGACAAGGAGAGATAAAAAGCCAGTATTAAAAAGAATCTGGTTGATAAACTTATTTTTTTCATGATGATATTTTTTGTCATGAGATTTACTTTCTGATAGTTATAGACCCGCGGAATACCTGATTGATGGAAGATGTCTTATCGTTTGCATTGATCGAGTAGAAATAAGTGCCATTCGGAAGATCTTTGCCAAAATATGCACCCTTCTGATTTGAAACGCCATTCCAATCATTGCTGTAATTGAGATTTTGATACACCACAACTCCATTTCGATCAAAGACCCTTAATTCAATTTGGGTATTATACGGTCTTACTACTACAAACTTGTCATTGATACCATCTCCATTAGGTGTGAAACCATTTGGTATGATGATAATAACAAGAGGCATTTTGAATTTCGTAGCTGTACCTGCAACAGAAGGTTTACTACCAGACGACTTCGCGTCGTATGACTTCATGCTGAACGTACCAATGGGTGATTTCATCGTCTGCTCGGCGATATTGGTCAGTTCACCCACAAATCCGTTGGGGTATACCCTCAACATCAGGCGAACCGTGTCTTTCGCATTGCCCGCCATCTCACTGCCAGTGGCCAATAGTCC
>JBEGMC010000040.1:0-34209 GCA_041183265.1 Bacteroidota bacterium | reverse complement strand
GATCCACTTCCACCGTGGAATACAAAGAATACCGGTTTTTCTCCGGTCTTGAATTCTTTTTGAATATAATCTTGTGAATTTTTTAAAATCTCCGGACGTAGTTGAACGTTACCTGGACTGTAAACGCCGTGAACATTGCCAAATGCTGCTGCAACTGTGAAGAGTTCACCAACTTTTCCCAAGTGTTCATATGCATATGCCACATGTTGAGGTTGTGTATACAACTTGTCATTTTCAACATCAGAATTATCTACTCCGTCCTCTTCACCACCAGTTACACCCAATTCGATTTCAATGCCCATGCCCAGCGGCGCCATGCGTTTGTAAAATTGAACAGAGGTTTCTATGTTCTCTTCAATAGGCTCTTCACTCAAGTCAAGCATGTGCGAACTGAAGAGTGGCTGTCCTTTTTCTTTTTTAAACTGTTCTCCAGCATCTATCAGTGCGCTGATCCAAGGCAACCATTTTTTGGCAGCATGGTCTGTGTGAAGGACTACCGGAACACCATAATATTTGGCAACATTGTGGATGTGCAATGCACCGGAAACGGCACCGGAAATATTGGCTTGCAATTGATCGTTGGGCATTCCCTTTCCAGCAATAAACTGCGCACCCCCATTGGAGAATTGCACAATCACTGGAGAATTTACAGCAGCGGCTGCCTCAAGTGTTGCGTTGATGGTATCTGTACCTGTTGTATTTACAGCAGGTAATGCAAACTGATGTTGTTTCGCATCTTGGTAAAGTGCTTTTAACTCTTCTCCGTGTAGTACACCAGCTCTGTATTTGCCCATAAATCATTGTTTAAGAGCTGCAAATATCGGACTTTTTGTGTTCTTATCCTTCCTGATGAGAGACGATCCTTTCAAAGGATTCCAATGGGTGTTTTTCCCAATCCTTGTCATATTTGACAAACCATGAAAGCCATATGCTGCGGGAGAGACGCATGAAGAGAGGTTGCAAGACAATCATCGCAACTGCATTGGTACCCATCCACCAAAAAAACCTTGTGTCATCCAAAGAAAATCCGATCAATACCCACCATGCAATCAATGTGGCAACGCTGAAAGCAACAGAGAGCGCATAGCTTACATAACCGGTTCCATAATAGAAACCAACTTCAATTTCAGTCGGTTGTCCGCATACATCACAATGCTCTTTCATTTTTGTTGTTTTGCTCAATATGTAAGCATTGTTGGAGATAAAAATATTGCCCTTCCTGCATCTGGGACATCTGTTGTTCAATACGCTGTATAGATAAGTATTTTTCATTTTTTACCAATCGGCTGCAAGCTAGAAAATCAAGATGAATATTTCTGTGATAATTGTCTCCTTAAAGCACTTCCAATAATTTTTCCATTTTTGTACTTCTGGATCCTTTGATCAACATGTTGGCATGAGACGGCATGTTGGATTTTAACCAGTTGCAGGCCTCATCAACATTTTTGAAATACAGGTATGGATGTTGGACTTGTTCAAAATCTCCACCTACCAGGATCACTTTTGAAAAATGCATCTTTTTGGTGAGATCAACAATCTGCTGATGTTCCCTGGGTGAATCCTGACCCAATTCCATCATGGCACCCAGCATAACAATTTTATTGGGAAGCTCCTGCTTTGCAAAATTTTCCAAAGCTGCTTGCATGCTGTTGGGATTTGCATTGTAAGCATCCAGAATAATTTTATTGGAACCCCTCTCGATCAACTGTGACCGGGCATTGTTGGGCAGATATGATTCAATGGCATTTCGAATGGTGTCAAAAGGAATTTTAAAGTAGTCGCCTACGCATATGGCGGCTTCAATATTGGGCTTGTTGTAAGCCCCTACAAGTTTGGTAAAAATTCTTTGTTGATGAGCGATGGGATGATTGACCTCCAGTACCAAGAATGGATCGTTCTGAGAAATACTTGTTTTGAAAGTCCCCATCTGATTGCCATAAAAAACTTTATGTGAAATTTTTTCTGCCATGTTCAAGAGATAGTCAAGGTCGCTGTTGATGAAAGCTGTTCCTTGTCCCTTTGCAAGAAAGTCATACAATTCCCCCTTTCCTTTTCTCACGCCCTCTATGCCCCCGAATCCCTCCAAATGTGCTTTGCCGCAGTTGTTGATGATACCATGTGTGGGAAGCACGTAAGTACAATACGCTTCGATTTCTTTTTGGTGATTGGCACCCATTTCTACAATGGCGATCTCTGCATCCTTTTGAATGGATAGCAAGGTCAGAGGGATGCCTATATGATTGTTCAGGTTCCCCTTGGTAGTATAGGTTTTGAATGTGGTGGATAAAACTGCATGCAAGAGTTCTTTGGTCGTTGTCTTGCCATTGCTGCCTGTTATGGCAATGAATGGGATCTTAAATTGTTTTCTATGGTGCAAAGCGAGCTGCTGCAAAGCTGTGAGAACATCTTCAACCAGAAAGATGTGCTCACCTTCGATGCCAAGGGGTTCATCTACCACTACTCCTGCAGCACCATCCTCCAATGCTTTTCTGGCGTAGGCATTGCCGTTGAAATGTGGACCCTTTAACGCAAAAAATATTTCACCTTTTTTTAAAGCACGTGTATCTGTTTGAACAAATGGATGTTCAAGAAAAAAGGAATACAGTTTTTCCATTTTAATCTTCTCTGTTGTTCCTTGCTCTGTAATGTCTCCTTACAATTATGATGATCACAGCAAGGATGCCAAATATAATGGGAAAGGTCATTTTTATAGGGTTTTATTAAAGGTAACAAAAAAGCCCCATGAAGGGGCTTGAGTGATTTTGCAGATCAGCGTTTCCTTGAATTCTGTCTGGTATTGCTGAAGTGCATTCCGTTTTTGAATCCGTTGCCCTCCTGGCTTCCAAATCTATCCATGGCACATCTGAAGCCGATGGTTGAGCTGGAAAGATCTTCATCGAGGTATCTTCTTGTACCCGGACTCAACCAATATGCTCTGTCATCCCAACTTCCTCCTTTGAACACACGAGATTTATTGCTGATCAATGTATTGAAACCAGTGCTGTATGATGCCATGGAAAGTGAATCACCATCCATGTAGTTCAACAAATTATTCCGCTGATAGTTTCTTCTGTTTTTGGTTTCTTCATCAGACACCACTGTTTTTTTCATATTGCCCATGCTGTCTCTCTGGTACTCGCCGTTTTCATCTTTCACAAGTTTGGTGAATACATTTCCTCTGAATGGATTGAAATCCTCCAGGTCTTTGCTGTTCAATGGTCTGTACACATCGGCAACCCATTCATTTACATTTCCTGCCATGTTGTACAAACCAAATCCGTTCGGAAAGAATGAAGTGATTGGGCCTGGAATGGAAGCATTGTCATTGAGTCCGCCAGCAACACCCATGTAGTCACCCGTTCCTCTCTTGAAATTGGCCATGTATTTTCCCTGCCAGCTTCCCATGCGGCTGTCCCTCAATCCATTTACGTTGCGTGACCAGGTATAGACCTGTCTGTTCATATACAGCTCTTCTCCTCTTTTGCCTTCTTTGTTTTTTACATTCGGATTCTGGCTGATGTATCCCAAGGCTGCATATTCCCATTCCGCTTCAGTGGGGAGCCTGTATTCTGGGAGCAGAATACCATCTTCCATTGTGGCATAATTACGTGGTCTGCCATTTTCATCAACAAACTCAGGTTTCTTCTTCGGTTTTGCGGGTTGTGGTGCATAAATTCCAAGGAGATAGGATTTGGTTGTAAAGTTTTCCTCCGCTTGTCCCTGGAAAGTCTTAAGTTGATTTGGATTGACAAGTCCCCTTTGAACCAGGATCAATTCATTTACACGGTTGCTTCTCCAAATACAAAAGTCATTGGCTTGTCTCCAGCTCACACCTACCACTGGATATTCATTGTAGGATGGGTGCCTGAAATAGCTTTCAACAAGAGGTTCGTTGGCTGAGAGTGCTTTTCTCCATACCAATGTATCGGGTTTTGCCGCGTTCACGACGTTTTCGTACATGGGGTCATCAAATGTTTTTTCGATCCAACGCAGGTATTCTCTGTAATGGATATTGGCTACTTCGGTTTTGTCGATGTAAAACGAGGAAACAGTTACGCGTCTGGGAACATTGTTCCAATCGCCCATGACATCCTCTTCAGTTGCACCCATGGTAAAAGTTCCACCTTGAACAAATTGCAGTCCCGGTCCGGTACCTTGTTCAACGATTTTGGATTTCTGAAATCCACCCATTGACTTGTCGTTGTAATTCCAGCCAGTTACAGATGATTTCTGAAATTTATTTTTTGAAAACAGACCACCACCTTTACAAGCTGTAAACAGCAGGGCAATGGCAGATAAATACAAAAAATTCCTCATACGATCTATTTAAGGTGACCATGGACATTCTTGGGTCCAAGGTAGTCAACAAATTTAAGTGTTAAATAAAATCAAATCAATGAATTGTGAGAAATATTATGTTTAGTAAATGCTAAATTTGTTAACACCCCTTTATGAAAAAATGCCTGATTTTTCTGACCCTCACGGGGTTGTTCTTTGTTGCAAACGGGCAGAGAAAATACGCGAGCAATTCTGTATTGGCCACCGGTCAGTGGATCAAAATTGCCATACAGCAGGGGGGTGTTTACAAGATCAGCGGGAGTGACATCAGGTCAGCCGGACTCTCAAGTAATATTTCATCGGGTCAAATTAGGTTGTTTGGGAACGGCGGAGGAGTCTTGCCAGAGTCAAATGCTGCAGAAATACAGGACGACCTGAGAGAGGTTGCCATTGAAATGGTGGATGGCGGAGATGGCAGTTTTGATGCGGGTGATTTTTTTCTATTTTATGCTCCGGGTCCCCATCAATGGTCACGCGACAGCAGTTCATCTGGATTCACTTACTTGAAAAATTTCTACAGCGATCACTCGTATTATTTCATACAATTTGGATCCGCCATTGGTAAGAGAATACTTTCAAAAAAAGCTTATGCAGGAAGTGGAAATACAGTGAGTGCATTTGATGAGCACCTGCACCATGAGTTGGACAGTATCAATTTTTTAAAAAGTGGAAAGGAGTGGTATGGCGAACATTTCAGCAATCAACCTGGAAGAATTACCACGCGTGATTTCAATTTGAACATCCCGACGGCAGTGACAGGTGAGCCATTTTTGTTGAGCAGTGAGGTGATCGGAAACAGCGCAAACCAACAGAACAAAGTAGCTGTCTCAGTCAATGGGAAGAAAATATTTGATCATCTCATCAATCCTGTACAAGGAAGTCTGATATCTCCGGTAGCAAACTCCAGTTACATGTCTGCTGGGGATTTGCTGAATGGGAATGGCATTACGATCTCTTATCAACACAATGGGGGAAGTTTGAATGCAGCATCCTGGTTGAATTGGTTCAGCATTGAATTCAAAAGGAAGCTTGACCTGCAAGGGCTCTCGCAATTGTCGTTTAGGTTAAAAAAGACCACGGATCAACCTGTTAATTTTGTTCTATCCAATGCAGGATCCAATTTTTCATTGTGGGATGTTTCGGATCAGCAAGCTCCCCAAAAAATCAGAACCTCATTGAACAGCAGTAATTTGAATTTTGTGGACAGCGTTGTTCAAAAAAATGAGTACATCGCATTTGATCCCTCAAAAGCAATCATCCCGCAGTTCATTGGAAAAATATCCAATCAGAATCTGCATCAATTATCATCAGCCGCCTTGGTCATCATCACTGAAAAATCGCTGATGGAGCAGGCCATTCGTTTGCGTGATTTTCACAATGCTGCAGATCAACTTTCAGGAATGGTGGTAGATGTTCAGGAAATTTACAATGAGTTTTCCTCCGGTACGCCAGACCCTTCAGCCATACGAAATTTCTTGAAAATGTTGGTCGACCGTTCACCCAACAGTGGACAGAAACCCTTGTATGTACTGCTTTTCGGAGGTGCGTCCTATCGCATAAAAGAGAAACTGACTCAATGGAATAGCAAGGTCCCCTCCTATCAAACCAATGAATCGCTCGATCCTCTGCTGAGTTATGTCACAGATGATTATTTTGGTTTTCTCGATGATGACGAAGATATCAACAACAGCAAAAATATTGCATTGTTGGATTTGGGCATAGGACGATTGCCGGTCAGAAATGCGGAGCAGGCCAAGAAAACAGTCGACAAAATCATACGATACAAAAACAGTCTTTCCCTGGGTGAGTGGAGAAATAATTTCACCCTGGTGGCAGACGATGAAGATTACAACCTGCATGTTGAAGATGCTGAACTGCATGCATCTCTTCTGGAGCGGGCTGCCCCACAATTGAATACCAACAAGATTTATCTGGATGCTTTTAAACAGGAAAGCAATGCCGGCGGAAGCCGCTATCCTGATGTCAATCGTGAAGTATTGAAAGACATCAACAATGGTACGTTGGTTTGGAACTACAGCGGACATGGGAACAGCACCAGATTGGCGTATGAGGTATTGTTGGACAAGGATCTTCTCGCAGAATGGAAAAACGAAAACAGGCTTCCTTTTTTTATAACAGCGACCTGCGATTTTGCTCCATTTGATGATCAATCACAATTTTCATTGGGCGAAGACCTGTTGGTTGGAAGAAATACCGGTGCCATTGGGATGGTAACCACAACCCGTTTGGTTTTTGCCTCCAGCAACAGAGAGATGAACAATAATTTTCTTTCTTTTTTAACCAAACGCAATGAGAACAATACTTTTTCAAGATTGGGGAAAACACTGCGGGATGCAAAAAACTTTACATACCAAAACAGCAGTGATTACATCAACGCCAGAAAATTCACACTGTTGGGAGATCCAGCCATGCAACTCGCCATGCCTGAACACATGGTTGTTACAAATGCAATCAAAGAGGAAGGATCTTCCATTGCGGCTGATACCTTGAGGGCATTGAAAACATATACAGTTGCGGGGGAGATTAAAAATGCCGACGGAAACCTGTTCTCTTCATTCAACGGAAATATTTATCCAATCTTATTTGACAAGCCAAAAGCATCTCAGACCTTGGCCAATGATCCTGAGAGCAAGTCCATTTCTTTTTCTTCTTTCACCAATATTCTGTACAGTGGCAAAGTAAAAGTTGAAAATGGAAAATTCACTTTTGCCTTTACCGTGCCAAAAGATATTGATTACGCATATGGCAAAGGCAAGTTGATCTATTATGCTGAAAATGGAAGTACAGATGCAAGCGGGGCGTACCAGGATTTTTTGATTGGCGGGTCGGCCAATGTTTCAGTCAGTGACGTGAAGGGTCCGGATTTGAAATTGTACCTTGATACCATGTCATTCAGGTCAGGCGATCCTGTAGGGCCCAACCCTATCATGTATTTACAGGTATCAGATGTATCTGGACTCAATCTCTCAAATGCTGGAATTGGACATCAAATCACAGCAGTCATTGACGAAAGATTTTCTGAGCCGATCGTCTTGAATGAGTATTTCAAGCCCACAGGCATCAATGGTGGCATGGTGGTTTATCCTCTGACGGGACTTTCTACTGGAAAACATCGAATCGATGTAAAAGCATGGGATGTTTACAACAATTCATCCTCAACGTCGGTTGATTTTTTGGTGCAATCCACCAATCCTGAAATCATCAAACAATTCATTTTATATCCCAATCCATTTTCAGATAAAATTCAGATTTCTGTTGATCTTCATCTGCCCGAGCTGGGTTACAGATCATCGTTTGATGTTTATGCCATGGACGGAAAATGGATCAAACATCAGGAACAGAACTTGAACCAAAAGGGAGATTTCATCATGGGATTTGAGTGGGATGGAAAAAACATGCAGGGTATGCCAGTGCAAAAAGGCATCTACATGGCAAAACTGACAATCATTTCAAAACAAGGAAAAAACACTTCAAAAGTGCTAAAGCTCATAAAGCTTTAAGGAGGAATGCTTATTTTTACCAATATAAACCACCGATTATCGTCACATTTTTACCCGACTCACATCTTAATATTTATTGATCAATCCATTCAACCATGAGAAATGTACTCAAGGTATTTTTTGGCGGTTTATTACTGACCCTGTCACAGGATATTCAAGCACAGAATACTATCAATGTTGTGACAAGTGCTGTTCCATTTCTGAGAATTTCACCGGATGCAAGAGCCGGCGGAATGGGGGATTTAGGTGTTGCTACCATGCCTGACGCCAATGCACAATTCTACAATCTTGCCAAATATCCATTCGCTAAAAACAGCTCCGGCATTGGACTCACCTATACACCCTGGTTGAAAGATTTGGGGTTGAACGATGTATTCCTGGCATCTTTGGCCGGTTACAAAAAAATAGATGAAACACAATCCATTTCAGGTTCATTGAGGTATTTCAACCTCGGAAATATTGAGTTCACCGATAATTTCGGTAACTCCCTTGGAACAGGGAGGCCGCGGGAATTGGGATTGGATTTTGGTTATTCCAGAAAGCTCTCAGATAACCTCAGCTTGGGCGTTGGACTCAGGTACATCAATTCTGCGTTGGCCAATGCACAGATCGGAGGCGTTGCTTACAAGCCAGGCAATGCAGTGGCTGGGGATTTGGGAATTTACTATGTCTCCAATCCGGAAGATTTAACCGGACTTTCATTGGGATTGGCCATGACAAACATGGGTTCCAAAATCAGTTATACTGGAGATGCTGCTCAGAGAGATTTTATTCCTGCCAACATGACCCTTGGCGCCATGTATACCATCATCAGCAATGAAGTCAATCGCATCTCACTGGGAATGGATATTCACAAATTGATGGTACCTACACCTCCATTGCTTGGTGACAGTGCAGCCATGATCGATTATCGTTCTAAAAGTGTGGTTGGGAGCTGGTTTTCATCATTTGGCGATGCACCCGGAGGTTTTTCAGAAGAGTTCAAGGAATTTGCATTTTCATTAGGTGGTGAGTTTATTTACAACGAGCAATTTGCGGTGCGCGCCGGTTATTTTTATGAAAATAAAAACAAGGGCAATCGTCAATATTTTTCCATGGGCGCAGGATTCAGGTACAACAACCTTGATATCAATCTTTCGTATTTGATTCCTTCCGGGACTGGAGTAAACAGAAATCCACTTTCCAACACCATTCGTTTCAGTTTGCTTTTCAATTTGGGTCCAGCTGAAGAGTAATCATCCCACAAATTTGTTTTCACTATTTTTATAAAAAAATAGTTGATGTCATACAGAATTGGTTTTGGCATAGATTTCCATCAATTGGTAGAAGGTCGGGATTTGTGGATTGGAGGGGTAAAAATTCCTCACCACTTGGGTGCGAAAGGACACAGCGATGCAGATGTGCTGTTGCATGCCATTTGCGATGCCCTGCTCGGAGCGCTTTCGCTTGGAGACATTGGGGTTCATTTTCCAGATACAGATGCTGCATACAAGAATATTGACAGCAAGATCCTGTTGGCAAAAACATATGAACTCATTTCCTCCAAAGGATACTGTGTTGTGAATGTGGACAGTTCACTTTGTTTGGAAGCACCTAAAATAAAGCCATTCGTACCATCCATGCAAAGTTGCATTGCTTCCATTTTGCATATAACAACAGACGATGTTTCTGTCAAAGCAACCACCACTGAGAAAATGGGATTTGTTGGCAGAGAAGAGGGATTGGTGGCATATGCGACGGTCTTGTTGCAGAAAAAAATTAACCAAACAGAGCAGTAAATTCTTATCATCGCTGGTCTGCTTCGCATGGATATTTGTAGATTTGCAAAAAAGTATTTTTGAAGGTTCAGATCGTCAATCAATCAACTCATCCTTTGCCTGCCTATGCAACATCCGGTTCATCAGGCATGGACATCCGAGCCTTTATTCCACATCCCATTACGCTTGCTCCAATGGAACGTGGATTGTTTCCCACCGGATTGTTTCTTGAAATTCCTGAAGGATTCGAAGCGCAGGTCAGGCCCCGAAGCGGACTCGCCATCAAACAAGGGATTACCTGTTTGAATACACCTGGAACAATTGATGCAGATTACAGGGGAGAAATCAAAGTCATATTGATCAATCTTTCCAACGAAACACAGAAGATAGAAAACGGAGATCGAATTGCTCAATTGGTTTTTCAAAAAATTGAAAAAATAGAGTGGCTGGAAACAGATCAGCTTGGTGAGACAGTCAGAAGCGACGGAGGATTTGGGCATACTGGAAAAAAATAAACAACATGAGATCTATTGTCATCATCATATTCAGTTTGGTTTTGCTCGCTTCATGCCGATCAACCAGGAAACTCACCAATGTGATTGCTGCAAAAGACAGTGTCGTCACTGTCGTGAATCCATATGACTCTGACTCTGCAAAGTTTGTAAGAGCCACCATGCAGAAGATAAAAGATCGTCAGATCCAATTCAATACGTTTTCCTCCAAAATCAAAGTGGATTACAACGATGACAAGAACCGAAAATTTGATTTCAATGCTTTTTTCAGGATGCAGAAGGACAGTGCCATGTGGATCTCCATTGTTGCAGCATTGAATATTGAAGCCTTTCGTGTGTTGATCAGACCAGACAGTATCATCATACTCGATAAACTGAATAAAACCGTGCAGCGCAAGCCTTTTTCCTATCTGCAGGTTATCACAAAAGTTCCTTTTGATTACCAGACCCTTGAAAACCTAATTTTGGGAAATCCCATTTATCTCGATAAAGAGGTTATGGCATTTTCCGAAAAGACAGAGACACTTTCTTTTTCTACCGTTGGAGAGGCATTTAAACATTTCATGACTGTTGGCAAAAATGATTTGAATGTATTGTTCAGTAAACTGGATGATATCGATGTATCGAGAAGCCGGACGGCCAATCTGGCATACGCTGGGTATATCCCCATTGGAGAACGCATTTTTGCAGAGGAGCGGAAAATTGATTTGGCAGAAAAAACTCAGATTCAAATTGCATTGGATTTCAAGCAGGTTGAATTTGACAAACCCATCAGCTTTCCGTTCAGCATACCAAAGAATTATAAAATCATCAATTAACTTATTTTTTAAACAGAATTCGGCAACTTCAGGTATTCATTTCAATCAACAATGAAATCAATCAAGTCCATCATATTCTTCTCTATTTTTATCTCATCAGCGCTGTTTTCATTTGCGCAAAGCCGAGAGGAACTTGAAAAAAGAAGGAAAGAGATACAACAGGAGATTCAGGATCTTCAGCGCGCACAGTCGGAAATTTCGAAAGATAAAAAAGCGGGACTCTCACAACTGAAATTGATTGAAAGAAAACTTCGCAGCCGCTATGCAGTGATTGAAAATCTCAATGACGAGATGAAGATGATTGATAACACGATTTTCAACGACAACAGGGAAATCTATCGGTTGCAAAGAGAACTTGATACACTCAAAAAGCAATATGCAAGAACCATCGAGTATGCTTATAAGAACAGGAGCAGTTATGATATGATGAATTTTATATTCTCAGCAACTAGCTTCAATGATGCAGTTAGGAGAGTCAGTTACCTGAAAACATATCGACAATACCGGGATGAACAGGTTGGAAACATCAACAGAACACAGAAAGAATTGTCGGTTAAAATCAACACCCTGACACAAGATAAAAAAGAGAAGGGACAGGTGCTGTTGGAACAAAACAAACAAAAAGAATTGCTCGAGTCGGAAAAAAAGGAGAAAAATCAATTTGTTACCAAGTTGAAATCGCGTGAGAAGGAAATCGAGAAAGAAATGGCTGCCAAGCGCAAAATTGAGCGCAGTCTGCAGACCTCCATTGCCGCAATTGTAAAGAGAGAAATCGAAGCTGCCAGAAAAAAGGCAGAGGAAGATGCCAAAAAGGCTGCAGCTGCTGTTGCAACAAAGCCTGCTGAAGTAAAGCCTGCAAATGCTTCAACGGTAACCCCCGTATCCACCCGCAAGGTCAATGTGCTCGAGAATACACCTGAGGTTACCAAAGTTTCCGTTGGATTTGAGAACAACAGAGGCAATCTTCCTTGGCCGGTTGACAAGGCAACTGTTACAGCCGGATTTGGCAGGCAAAAAATAGAAGGCACCTCCATTATTGAAGACAACATAGGCCTAACAATTCAAACTGTACCCGGATCCAATGTGAAAGCGGTATTTGATGGCACTGTGGCCACTGTGTATGATGTTGCAGGAAGTCAGACGATCACCATCAAACATGGTAAATACTTTACAACGTATTACAACCTTTCCAGTGTGAATGTATCGAAAGGTGCATTGGTAAAAATGGGTCAATCCATCGGAAAGGCTGCCCAAAATGATGATGGTGACGGTGAAATTATTTTTGTGGTAAACGTTGAATCCAAGTTTGTCGATCCGGAGGACTGGTTAAAGAACCGCTAGTATTATTTTTTCAACACTTGCTGATAGAGTTCTTCGTATTTGGGTACGATGTTGTGTATGTCAAATCTTTCTGCCTGTTTTCTTGCCTCTTCACTGAATGTTTTCAATGTTTGCTGATTGCCCAAAATGGAAATGGCCTGATGGCTCATCTGTTCAACATCACCTACCTCACTCAAGTAACCATTTTTACCATGGGTGATGATCTCAGGTATGCCACCTGCATTGGTTGCAACTACAGGTGTTCCAGCTGCCATTGCCTCCAAAGCAGCGAGTCCGAAACTTTCGTATTCAGAAGGAAGCAAAAACAGGTCTGCGATGGCATAAATATCCTCCATGTCCTGCTGCTTGCCCAAGAACCTGGTTTCTTCAAATATTCCCAATTCCCTGCACAGCTCTTCAGCCATATGGCGTTCTGGTCCGTCACCTACCAGCAATAGTTTTGAGGGAATAGATTTTTTGATTTTATTGAAAGTGTAAATGACATCTGCGATCCTTTTTACTTTTCTGAAATTGGATGCATGAAGGATGATTTTTTCACCATTGGGAGCAATGGCTTTTTTGAATGCATCCATTGGTTTCACAGAAAATCTGTTGATATCAACAAAATTGTGGATGACCGAAATCTCTTTCTTGATCTCAAAATTTTCCAGCGTTTCCTTTCTGAGATTATCAGATACCGCTGTGATGGCATCACTTTGATTGATGGAAAAAGTAACCACTGGAGTATAGGTTTTGTCTCTTCCAACCAGCGTGATATCGGTGCCGTGCAAAGTGGTGATGAATGGCACCTTGATTTTTTCCTCTGCCAAAATTTGTTTGGCCATGAATGCGGCAGAAGCATGTGGAATCGCATAGTGCACATGCAGTAAGTCAACATTGTTGTTTTTCACCACATCCACCATGGTGCTTGCCAATGCAGTTTCATATGGCGGAAAGTCAAACAGTGGATAAGAGGGAACCCTCACTTCATGATAGAAGATATTGGCACTGAATCCGGTGAGTCTTACTGGCTGTTGATAGGTAATGAAATGAATTCCATGCCCTTTGTCTGCCAGTGCTTTGCCAAGTTCAGTTGCCAGCACCCCACTGCCTCCAAATGTCGGATAACATACAATGCCGATGTTCATGTGATACAAATCTGATATGAAGGTACCATTAAAGCAGTAGATTCAAATCCGTTGTCAGCAATAATATTAAAATTGGTTAGCTTAGATCATAAATTTCCCTGCATGAAACAACTCACTCTCATCGCGGCCATGTTAAGCGTTTGTTGGACAATGGCGCAGCCTGCAACAGATGATTCATCTGCCATCAAAAAAATTTCTGATGAAATTTTCATGAACGGAACTGCTTACAGCAATTTAAAATACCTGTGTAAAAAAGTGGGCCCAAGACTTTCTGGTTCACCCGGAGCTGCATTGGCCGTAGAGCAGACTGCAAGGATGCTGAGAGAAGCAGGTGCAGATACCGTATACCTCCAACCCTGCATGGTTCCAAGATGGGTAAGAGGAGCCAAGGAAGAAGGAAATGCTTTGCTGATTGATGGCAAAAAATTGAAGTTAAACATCGTTGCATTGGGCAATGCCGTTGGAACACCGGCTGCCGGAATCAATGCGGGAATCGTAGAAGTAAAAAATTTCAAAGAACTGGAGATGCTTGGAGCCGATGGTGTCAAAGGCAAAATTGTTTTTTACAATTACAGAATGGATCCACGATACATCAATACATTTCAGGCATATGGAGAGGCCGGAGCATACCGCAGTCAGGGTCCCTCGCGTGCAGCAGCGCTGGGCGCAATTGGAGTAATCGTAAGGACACTTTCTCCTGTTCTAGATGACAATCCCCATACCGGTGCAACCAGGTATGATGAGGAAAAGCCCAAAATTCCTGCCGTTGCCATCAGCACCAACGGTGCCGTTGAGCTGAGTGCATTGATTGCAGCCAAAAAAGTGAAATCCGTTTACATCAAAACGAATTGCCAGATGTTGGAAGATGTGCCATCATTCAATGTGGTAGGAGAAATAAGGGGCAGTGAATTATCTGATGAGGTCATCACTGTAGGCGGACATCTTGATAGTTGGGACCTGGCTGAAGGAGCACATGATGATGGTGCAGGGTGTGTGCAAAGCATAGAAGTAATCCGCACATTGAAATCCCTGGGTATAAGACCCAAGAGAACCATACGGGCTGTCATGTTTATGAATGAGGAGAACGGGCTGAGAGGTGGAACCAAGTATGCAGAAGTTGCAAAAGCTGAAGGAAAAAAATTCATCATGGCACTTGAAAGTGATGCCGGAGGATTTACGCCACGGGGATTTGGATACAGTGCAAATGCTGCACAAACCAGTAAGATAGAAAAATGGCAATCTCTTTTTGTTCCTTATGGAGCTGCTGAATTCAAGCGTGGTGGCGGCGGGGCTGATATTGGCCCCTTGCGAGCACTTGGAACCGCATTGATCGGATTGAATCCTGATTCACAGCGTTACATGGACTTGCATCATGCCAAAACAGATGTTTTTGAGGCGGTCAGCGAACGCGAATTGAATCTGGGTGCAGTTGTGATGACAGCAATGGTTTACCTGGTGGCGCAATACGGATTATAATTTGCCTATTGCAAAAAGGGTTGGTTGTTTGGGAATTTCCAAGATTGACTTTTTCCAATCCAATACTGTTTTTGTTTTGATCCATTCCTCTTTCGAAGTGATGTGGTATCCTATGCATATTGCTGTGCTCTCATGCAAGTGCTTCAACATGGATTGAAACAATTGGTTGTTTCTGTAGGGGGTTTCAATGAAAAGTTGGGTTGAATGTTCTTTGATCGATCTTGCTTCTAATAATTTGAGTTGTTTTGCACGCTCTGTTTCCTGTATGGGCAGGTAACCATGGAAGGCAAATGATTGTCCATTGAATCCGCTGGCCATCAACGTCAGCAAAATACTGCTGGGTCCAACAAGAGGTTTGACTGGAATATTGTTTTTTTGTGCAACAGATACCAGTACCTGTCCGGGATCTGCAACACCCGGACAACCAGATTCACTTGCTATGCCGATGGTTTTTCCTTCCTGGAGTGCTTTTGTGAAAACTGCGATCAGCGCATCCTCATTTTTCCCCATCTCATGCCATTCCCTGGCATCAATGTCAAATTGTTTGTCCAATTGTTTGAATGCTCTTCGTGCTGTTCTCAGGTTTTCGACAAAAAAAACTTCACACGCATTGATATGCGCTGAAACATATGCGGGAAGGGCATCGTAACCATCCTCTGCGATGCTGATGGGGATCAGTATAACTCTTGCCTTTTTCATGTCTGCCTTGTTTTTACTTCATGCATCGTGATGGTTGCAGCAATGACTGCATAGGAAGGTGCAAATATCCATCCAACAAATACGATGCAGTGCATCAGGTAAAATACCATTCCATTTCCAATGGCGAGTCCCCTGTGTTGATTGATAAAGGTTGAGCTGTTGAAATTGCTTGCATTGAATTTATCAAAAGAATAGTTCAACATGGAGAATCCGTAAAAATAGCATTCAACCATTCCTGCGAGCAGAGGCGTTATCCAACCGATGAGGGGCAGAAGGGAAATAAATATGATGGCAAGAACATAAATGATTTGCCAGGCTGTATTGCGGATTGCCATTTTGATACCGTCCAACATCCATGCAAAGTAGTGCTGAGGTTGTTCCTGCAAGGGTTTTTTTTCCAGAATGGATATTGTTTTGTGGGTGAGAAAAGTAAAGACGGGTGCTCCCAAAATCAGCCATATGTATTTAAACATTGAAAAATACAGCAGCATCAAAATGATCCAAATGATGATTCCTCCGATGGTAAATAAAAAACCAATCCAACTTTGATCCAGCGTCGTCAACCATTTCTGGAGTCCTGTTTCAACATTCAACCATTGGATCACCGCATTTGCAGATTTAGAAAAGAAGTACATGCTGATGCCAAAAAGAATTGCATATACCGTGCCGGGAATGAGCACCCATTTCCATAGTTTATGGTTTTTGATGAGCTCGTGTGCCTTGAAATAGGCTTGAATCGATATGATGAAATCTTTCAGCATGTTATTGAGGAAGAGCAAAATAACGATTAATGCTGAATTCCCGAAGCTGTTCAAAATATTGAATTGGTTAACTTTAATTGAAATTTATCATGGATGAGCAGCATTGAACAGATACAGACAACAGTCAGAAAGCCAATGGGGTTATTGAAATTGGCAGGCGGACTTGCACTGTTTTTTCTGATGCTGCTGGCCAACCCATTCGACATGGATCCTCTCCCATGCAATGTATTGGCCGTCGCTACACTCATGATCTGTTGGTGGATCACCGAAGCGTTACCCATGCCAGTAGTTGCCTTGCTTCCTTTGGTCCTGTTTCCATTGTTGGGAATTTCAACAGTGAGCGAAACAGCAACGCCTTATGCCAATGAAGTTATTTTTCTGTTTATGGGAGGTTTTCTCATTGGGCTCGGAATTGAAAAGTGGGGACTGCATAAACGCATCGCATTGAAAATCGTCTCTGTTACAGGTTCGAGCGGAAATCGAATTTTATTGGGATTTATTTTATCAACCGGATTCATCAGCATGTGGTTGAGCAATACGGCAACTACCATGATGATGTATCCCATAGCCATATCGGTCATTTCAGTTGTCATCAATATGCATGATAAAGAAAAAGCCAAGAAAAATTTCGCATTGGCCATGATGATTTCAATTGCTTATGCATCCAATTTTGGGGGAATTGCTACCATCATCGGCACTCCTCCCAATGTGGCATATGCATCTTATATCAGTAAGAAATACCATGTTGATATTTCATTTTTCGATTGGATGGTTGTTGCAATGCCTGTTTCTATACTGTTGCTGGTACTCTTGTTTTTTGTCTTGATACTTATTTTCCCCAATCGGATCAAGTCGAATGCTGATTTCGAAAACATGATAACTGCTGATGTTGCGGAGCTCGGTCCCATGAGCGTTCCAGAAAAACGAGTTCTCATTATTTTTTCAATGACTGCTTTGCTTTGGATTTTCAGAAGCTTGATCAATCAACTCAATTTTGTGAAGCTGGATGATAGCATGATTGCCATTCTTGGAGCCGTTCTCATGTTTGCGGTACCTGCTGGCGACAATACAGTGAACAGTGGAAAGCTGCTGACATGGGCTGATACGAGTAAAATGGCATGGGGAATTTTATTGCTTTTTGGTGGAGGCATTGCATTGGCAGGAGCTCTTGAAAAGTCAGGCATCATTCAGATGATCGGCACGGCGCTGACCGAAAATGCTTCGATTACAGTCTTCTCCATGATCGCAGTTGTGGCAATCATTGCGATTTTTTTAAGCGAGGTCATGAGCAATGTGGCTCAAGTCATTGTGTTTGCTCCTATTGTAACAGTACTTGCAGAATCCATGCAGATTAATCCCTTTCTCTTGGGCATACCCATGACACTTGCTGCCAGTTGTGCTTCCATGCTGCCGATGGGAACACCCCCCAATGCAATTGTTTTTTCAAGCGGACATATTAAAATAGCCGATATGATCAAAGCAGGCTTTGTGATGAACCTGATTGCAATTCTGTTGATAGTATTGGTATCTTTTTACATCGTGCCTTTGGTGATGCACCTGTAAAAAATTTTACGCCTGGGTTTTTTCTCCGAATGCCAAATCTCCGGCATCACCGAGTCCGGGTACAATATATCCTTTGGCTGTCAGTTCATCATCGATGTCACCGCACCAGATCTTGACATCGGGTTCTTTTCTTCGAACGTATTCAATCCCCTCCGTGCATGCAATGACAGCCACAACATGTATTTGAAGGATGTTGCCCTGTTGTTTTAGAAATTCGATTGTTTTCACCAGTGAGGCTCCTGTTGCAAGCATCGGATCAGAGAGCAGCACAATTCTTCCGTCCAATGCAGGGGATGACATGTATTCAAGGCTTATTTCAAAACTTCCATCACGGTTGTGCTTTCTATACGCTGCGATAAATGCATTATCCGCTTTGTCAAAGTAATTGAGCATGCCCTGGTGCAGCGGCAGTCCCGCTCTTAAAATGGTTGCCAAAACAGGTTGTTTGACAAGGGCTTTTGACTTGGAGATCCCCAGCGGCGTTGTGATATTTACCTCTTCTGAGGGAAGTTGTTTGCTGATCTCATAGGCTATGACCTCACCGATCCTTTCTATGTTTCTCCTGAAACGCATTCTGTCGTTTTGCACTTGTACATCCCTCAATTCATTGATCCAATTGTTGACAAGGGAGTGATGCTGGCTGATATTAATTACCATAAATGTTTAATTTCGGACCTCTTACAAATGTAGAAAAATAAGATGGTATACAAGGTAATTGGATCAATGAGTGGAAGTTCGCTGGATGGACTCGATTTGGTATTTGTTGAGATCGAGGAGAAAGGTGGAAACTGGAGTTTTCAGGTGCTGCAGGCTGATTGTATGCCGTTTGAGAATGAGTTGAAGGAACAACTCAAAAATGCTCCCATGCTCAGCGCAAGAGAGCTTGCATCTCTGGATGCCGCTTTCGGTGTTTACATTGGAAAGCAGATTCTTCAATTCATTGAAAAAAATGCTTTACAATACAAAGTTGCCTTGATTGCATCACACGGCCACACTGTATTTCATCATCCCCCGCACTATACTACTCAAATCGGAAATGGCGCTTTCGTCGCAGCTACAACCTCTCTGCCTGTGGTGAGTGACTTGCGGACAATGGACGTTGCGATGGGTGGACAAGGCGCACCGATTGTGCCAATCGGGGAGCAATTGCTTTTTGCTCAGTACAAGTATTTTTTGAACATTGGCGGAATTGCAAATATTTCATTCAATGGAGGCGCTGTATATGATGCATTTGATGTTTGTCCCGCCAACCGTGTCCTCAACACCTTGTCAGAGGAAATCGGATGTGCATTTGACCAGGAGGGAGGGAATGCCAGAAAAGGAAACATCGTTGAAGGATTGCTCGATCAGTTGAATGCGCAGGAATATTATTGGCAAACCTTTCCCAAATCACTTGCAAACGAGTTTGGAACAGAAGTCATTCTTCCTTTGATCAAATCATTTAAACTGGATCCACGTGATGCACTGTGCACATACGTTGAGCACATCGCCATGCAAGTGAGTGAGTCCATTCAACAGATCAATCGAAAACGTGGGGTGGTTCCCAAGGATGATAAAATGCTTGTAACCGGGGGAGGTGCTTTCAATCAGTTTCTTATTGAACGTTTGAATGTTCATATCAATCGATTGCATGTTATGGTAGAAATTCCCGATGCGCAAACGGTTGCATACAAGGAGGCTATCATCATGGGACTGCTGGGTGTGTTGAGATGGAGGGAAGAGTATACTGTATTCAATACAGTCACAGGGGCCAGAGAGCAGAGCATTGGTGGGGCTCTTTGGATGGGTAAATCATGAGATAAAAAAACCGGATGAAATCATCCGGTTTTTATTTTTTTAATAGCCCCATTTTTTCATGATGGCCAGATCTTCTTTCATGCAATCAAGCGGAAGCTTTCCTTGATAGGATTCCTGTTCGATGATGAAATGTTTGGTGCCCCATTTCTTTCCAAGATCAATGATCTCTTTAACGGGAACGATGCCTACACCAAGAATGGTAGATTCATATTTTTCATGCCCTGCATTGGAGAGCACTTCGTCTTTCACGTGCATGGATTCAAATCTGCCGGGATATTTCTGCATGATATCGAGTGCCTTTGCACCACCATTGATCATGTTTCCAATATCCAGCTGCTGCATCACCAATTTTGGATCGGTTTCTCCCAAGATGATATCATAGAGGGTTCTTCCTTCCAATTGCTCGCTGAATTCAAAATCATGGTTGTGATAACCAAATTTCATGCCGTATTTATTGCAGAGCTCGCCAGATTTATTGAAAACCTGCATGAATGCTTTGAGGGCATTGGCATCTCTGCGTGTAGTGGTTTCCATAGATGGACTGATTACAAACATCTGTCCAACGGTAGCTGCATCTTCCACAGTATACTTCCATGCGTCTGTAAAATCTTTCTTGCTGCTGTCCCAATGTTTGGAGCTCATCACGGTATGTCCGCTGGGCATTTTCAATCCCAAGTCATCCAATACTTTTTTAAATTCTGTGGCAGTCCAGCCATAAAACTTGCGGTTTATGTAATTGGCGTGCTCAACATGCTTGTATCCCATGCCGGAAAGTGCCTTGAGTGTTCCCAAAGGATCTTTGCTCATTTCTGCACGGATGGAATAGAGTTGAATGCCTGTCAATTGTCCTTTTTTTGCATTCGATGCAAAAAGATCATTTGAAAAGATGGCAGTTCCTGCTGCTGCCAGGGCAGCATTGCGGATAAAAATTCTTCTAGATTGATTCATATGGTGGGGTTTTATCGGATCAGTAATTTACGAAAATTTGGATAATGCAATGGTAATTTTCATAGAAACAAGGCTGTCTTGCTTTGTTTGATTTTTTTGATTCCGGATGGAATGCCCTCGTAAATTATTTTGCCACCTTCATCACCGGCTTCTGGTCCCAATTCAATGAGCCAGTCAGCTGATTTGATGACGTCTGTATTGTGTTCGATGACGATGATGCTGTGCCCCTGCTCAATGAGGGCATTGAAAGACATCAATAGCTTGTTGATATCATGAAAATGCAATCCTGTCGTTGGTTCGTCAAATATGAAGAGTATTTTATCCTGATGCCCCTTTCCCTTTCCCAGAAAACTTGCCAGTTTTACCCTTTGGGCTTCACCACCAGAGAGGGTATTGCTGGATTGTCCGAGTTTTACATACCCCAAACCCACATCACTCAGTGGTTTGAGTTTTTGGGCAGTTTCCTTGTGATCGGCAAAAAAGTCAATGGCCTCATCCACACTCATTTCCAATACATCATGAATATTTTTACCTCTGTAGCTTACTTCCAGTACTTCTTCTTTGAATCTCTTTCCGTTGCAACTTTCACAGGTGAGGTGAACATCTGCTAAAAACTGCATTTCAACCAGTTGTTCTCCCTCTCCTTTGCATGCATCACATCTTCCACCATCCACATTGAAAGAAAAATGTTTGGGTTGATATCCCCTGATCTTGCTCAATGATTGGGAAGAAAAAAGATCCCGCACACTGTCCCATGCTTTTATATAAGTAACAGGGTTGCTTCTGGAGGACTTGCCAATGGGATTTTGATCAATCATTTCTATGTGTTGAATCAAATCGAGATCTCCTTTGAGTGCTCGATGTGCTCCAACCTTTTCTGTGGAGGTCCCTGTGAGGTGTTTTTCCATTGCAGGGAAGAGAATCTTCTTTACCAATGTAGTTTTCCCGCTGCCGCTCACTCCGCTGATGACAGAAAATACTCCCAAAGGAAATTGCACATCAATATGTTGGAGATTGTTTTCTGAGGCGCCCTCAATGATTATGTGATGCTTTGCATTGCGCAGTGTTTTGGGGACTTCAATCTTCAGTTCTCCGTGTAAATATTTTGCAGTGAGACTATTATCGGATTTCAGGATATCCTGAATGGTTCCTTCTGCAACAACTTCGCCTCCCAGGTGACTTGCAAATGGTCCCATGTCGATGATATGGTCTGCAGAGCGCATCATGTTTTCGTCGTGTTCTACCACGACAACAGTATTTCCCAAATCACGCAATTTCTTCAGCACTTTGATGAGTCTGTCTGTGTCCCTGCTGTGCAATCCAATGGATGGTTCATCCAGGATATACAATGAATTGGTGAGGTTGCTTCCAAGGCACCTGGTTAATTGTATGCGCTGACTCTCGCCGCCGCTCAGACTATTGGCCAAACGGTCAAGGGTCAGGTATCCAAGTCCGACATCCAACATGGTTTCCAGCCGTTGATTGATTTCAATCAAAATTCTTTTTCCAATGCTGGCTTCATGTGGGGTCAGCTGAAGGTGCTCAAACCACTTGGCCAAATCCCTGATGGGCAGCTTGCACAGCTCTCCAATATGTTTTCCATTGATGTATACATACAATGCCTCTTTTCTCAGTCTATAGCCATTGCAGCTTGAGCAGGTTGTTCTGCCTCTGTACCTTGATAACAATACCCTGAATTGTACTTTGTAAAGGTTCTGTTCCACTTCTTTGAAAAAATCATCTATGCCATAGGCATGTTCATGACCCTTCCAAAGAATTTCCTTTTGCTTTTCCGACAATTCCCCATACGGTTTATGAACAGGGAATGATATTGACTTCGCCCCTTTGATGAACTGTTCTCGCCACCAATTCAGCTTTTCGCCTTTCCATGGAGCAACTGCTCCATCGTAAATGCTCAGTCTGTGATTGGGTATAACCAGATCCTTGTCAATTCCTAAAATTTGTGAGTATCCCTCACATACCTGACAAGCCCCAAAGGGGTTGTTGAATGAAAATAGATTTGGAACCGGCTCTTCAAAGAGCATGCCGTCGAGTTCAAACTTATTTGAAAATGAAAGCATTGTTTCTTCGTTTTGCAAAAGACGCAGTGAACCCTCGCCCTCATAAAATGCAAGCGAGATGGAATCCGCCAACCTGTTTTCCTCATCTTCATCAAAATCTTTTGCTACCATTCTGTCAATCAGTAAAAAAGCAGCAGGCGTGATTTTCCACTTTTGATCTTCAGCCAAGGACTCTATTGAAAGAATCTTTTTGTGATCCACGTCGTATATCCTGGAGAAACCTTTTTGGATCAGGATATTCAACTCTTCGCTGGTTTTTCTGTTTTTGGAAAACTGGAGAGGTGAAAGGATATAAAATTTATCGCCTGACTTGAAAGTCCTGATCGCTTCCAAGACATCTTTCACATCGTCTTTTTTAACCTCCATTCCCGAAATGGGCGATATGGTTCTTCCTATTCTTGCATATAAAAGTCGGAGGTATTCATAGATTTCGGTCATGCTCCCAACGGTTGACCTGGGGGTTTTTGTAACTACTTTCTGTTCAATGGCAACAGCCGGACACAATCCGGAAATATGGTCAACTTCCGGCTTGTCCATTCTCATTAAAAACTGTCTTGCATAAGCGCTCAGGCTTTCCGCATACCTGCGTTGACCCTCTGCAAAGAGGGTATCGATGGTCAAAGATGATTTACCTGACCCTGAAACACCCGTAACGACCGTGAGTTTATTTCTAGGTATTTCTACGTACACATTCCGTAGATTATGCATGCGGGCACCCTGAATAAAAATCCCGTCCGTGGATGGATTTTTTTTCGATGTTCCTTTCTTTTCCTTTGCTGGAGCGCGTTTCGACATATGGGACTGCAAATATATCGCTTAAGCGGGAGTAAACGACTGCGTATTTTCACGTAGGCATTAACACTACATTGACAATTTATTGCGTAGGGTACGTACATCTATTTACGTAATTCATAAAATTAGGTCCCTCATTATTTTTCCTGGCCTGTATTCGATTCTAGATTTGACTTGTCAACGCGAAAATCAACCACTCAAAAAAGATTGTATGATAGCAACATCCATCCAAAACGACCAGCAGCTGATCAACGAGTTTGTATCTGGCAACATGAGATCATTTGAGTTGTTGTTGAATCGCCACAAAGACAGAATTTTCACTTCCATCATGATGATGGTGAAAGACAGGAGTCTGGCGGATGATATTTTCCAGGATGTTTTCATCAAAGTGATTGATACCATCAAGGCCGGTCAGTACAATGAAGAGGGAAAATTCCTTCCATGGGTATTGAGAATTGCACACAATCAGTGCATCGATCATTTCAGAAGAGTCAAAAAGAATCCTTCCTTTGGATATGGTGATCAGCACGAAGTTTCTGAGTCTGCCTTGTTTACCAATGAGAATGCTGAAACCAACATCATGCAATTGCAGAGAGCTTCCAACATTCAGGGCTTGTTGAACAAGCTGCCTGAGGATCAACGTGAAGTGATCGTGATGAGACATTTTGCCAATCTCAGCTTCAAGGAAATTGCAGAAAAAACCAATTGCAGCATCAATACTGCGCTTGGCAGGATGAGATATGCTTTGATCAATCTTCGCCGTCTTATGGCTGAGGTTCCTGCTGCTGTTGCCTGATATTTTTCAAACCGTTCAATCCACATGTTAACCATGCTGCAAAAGCAGTTGGATCTGGCGTGTAGCCAATTGGCTGGGTAATCAATTGCTCATCTGGTGAGATGACCACATACCATGGTTGGGAGGTTGCGTTGAAATTTTCTGTTTGAAACAAGCTCCACTTGTTTCCAATTGTTTTGACCTGAACGGTGGAACCATTTGCTGTTTTATACAGTTGTTGTTGGTCGATCGGTAAAGGTTCTTTGTCGTCCACATAAAGTGACACCAAAATATATTGTTCCATCAATGCTTTTACCTCTTTGTTGGTCCAAACATTTTCCTCCATTTTTCTGCAATTCACACAAGCCCAACCGGTAAAGTCGATCAGCACAGCTTTGTTTTTTTCTTTTGCCAATTTCAATGCTTCATGGTAGTCCTTCAATGGTTCATCACAGTTGATGGGATCAGCATAGATGCTGTAACAAACTGGAGGAGGAAAACCACTGATCAAAGAAATGTTTGCATGCTTGGTGTTGGTGATACCGGGAATGAGATAAACAGTGAAAGCCAACACTGCCAGGGCAAATGCCTTTCTGCCATTTGAAATTTTTTCTCCTTTTGAATCATGTGGGAACCTGATCCATCCCATCAGGTACATGAATAGAGCGAAGAAAATAAGGATCCAGACTCCAAAGAAAATTTCTCTTTTGATAATTGACCAATGCGCAACAAGATCGGCATTCGAAATAAATTTCAATGCCAGTGCGAGTTCTATGAATCCCAATACAACTTTCACAGTATTCAACCATCCACCGCTTTTGGGAAGTGAGTTCAACCATTGAGGGAACAGGGCAAACAACGCAAATGGCAATCCCAGCGCTACCCCAAATCCTGCGAGTCCAGCTGTCAGTGGCCATGCTCCTGCAGTTGCAGTTCCAACCAGCAGTGTTCCAAGAATCGGACCTGTGCAGGAAAAAGATACAATGGTGAGTGTCAATGCCATGAAGAAAACTCCCAATGCATCAGAGCCTTGTTTCGCATTGGTTGAATTGGCCAATCCTCCGGGGAGTGTGATTTCATAAAACCCAAAAAAGGAGAAGGCAAAAACAAGAAAGATGATGAAAAATACAGTGTTCAAATAAACATTGGTTGAAATATCATTGTATACAGCGGGATTGATATTTCCGGCCATGTGGAATGGAATGGAGAAGGATATGTAAATGAGAAAAATAAAAAAGCCGTACATGATGGCCAGTCTTCTTCCTTTCTTTTTATTGCTTCCGTGTTTTGTGAAAAACGAAACAGTCAGGGGTACCATGGGGAATACACAGGGTGTCAGCAATGCAAACAATCCTCCGAGAAAACCCAACAGAAATATTTTTATCAATCCTGCATCTTCTTTGTTGCTTTGATTCGCCCCCTCACATGCGATGAGCGGGTTATCAATATCAAGTTTTTCTATTTTGAGTGATTGAGCAGCGGCTTTGCCACCTTCGAAACTGATTTCAATCGAAATGGATTCACCCGGGAAAAATTCATCTCCCTTGCCATATGTATAGTTGAGTTGGAGTGGAAAGGATGCAGGGACAGTGCCTTCGAATGACAAGGTGGTTGTCCAGGTAATGTCTTTGTTGTACACTTCGAAGCTGGAACCTTCAAAGACCCGGCTTTTTTTCATGGTGCCGGACGAGTTTGCTCGCAGTGCTGAAATGATCTTGATGGAAGAGTCTGGCAAAACAATGGCCGCAGATGGCACTCCATCGAAATGGATCTGTGGGGCATACAAATCCCACGCAGCAGGGTTGCTCGCCTTCAAGGTGATTTGATATTGGTTGGCAGTGATGCGGGTTGATTTTCCTTCCCATTTGATTGGCGCATTGCCTTCCTGACCATTTGCCCTGAAAAGAAAAACGGATAACAGTGCAATGAGCAATGCCTTTATCTTCATAATTGCCGGCTTTTATCCTCCGATGGGAATTTTGAATGTAATTTCTGAAGGAGGCAAACACAAGTCATCATTGCAAACCATGAATTCAACTTTACCGTTGATATTTGTTTTTGCATTCGACTTGGTTTTTACTTTTTGAACGAACGTTACAGTTTTTTCAAAGAAATTCACGTTCCCGTCCCATGCCTCTTCGCGTTTGGTAATTCTCTTTCCTTTCTCGATGATTCCTCCTTCAAAGGCAATCAATGGATTGGGAGAAAAGGTGAATGTAGTTGCAACCGGTCCCTCTACACCAGCTTTGGTTGCATAGAGGTGGTAATTTCCGGTAATATTGGCTGTGATTTGCAGTTCGTATGTTTTGTCTGCAATTTTTTTGGAACTGTAGATCCAGCTGACTTGTTTGGCAGAACCTATTTGGGCAAAGGTGTTTATACCAAGTGAAATCAGGCAGACCAATAAGAAGGAACGGATTGTTATCATGCTAATATATTTGAAGAAACCGATGAAAGGAACAAGCTGTTGAAGACAGTTTTACCGTCTTCGTTTCCAAGTTTTGCAGAACAGGCTCTCTCTGGGTGAGGCATCATGCCAAATACATTTCTTTCTTTGTTGCAAATGCCAGCAATGTTTAACAGGGTGCCATTGGGATTGCTGGACGCATTGATGTTGCCCGCCTCATCGCAATATTGATAAATGATCTGATGGTTCTTTTGCATTTCCTCCAATGTTTTTTGGTCAGCATGGAATCTGCCTTCACCATGGGCAATGGGAATTTTCAGGGCCCGGTTTTCTTTTCCAATGATGTATACATTCTTGCATGCAAATTGCTGATGTGCATTTTTAAGCAATACCCCCGGCAGGAGTCCCGCTTCACATAGAATCTGAAAACCATTGCAAACACCAAATACTTTACCGCCTTTTTCAGCGAACTTGATGGTTGCCTGCATCATCGGACTGAACCTGGCTATTGCACCACAACGTAGGTAGTCACCATAAGAAAATCCACCAGGAAGCACAATACAATCTTCCTCAGAAAAATGGCTCAGATCATTGTCTTTGTGCCATAGTTCCAAGACTTCCTGACCCAGATCATTCCGCAATGCTCCAATCATATCCTGATCACAGTTGGAACCCGGAAAAACGATGACACCAAATTTCATGACAAAATCTTTTGGCAAAATTAATGTCTTTATGGGTACGACATTTTTGTATTTGGCGATTTAACGTATGTATGACAATACGATCAACAAAATAAGGACCAAATTGGGGATAAAATCACGCTTGAATGATTGGAAAAATGGGGCAAAAAGCATGGATGCCGGCACCAGCAGTAAAAACAGGTATGGATGCAAAGTCGTCAAATTCAACAAAGAAATACAGATGCCGGCCAAAAAAAGAGTGAACAGGATGATATACCCCTTTCTGTTTTGAAGCACCATTTTACTGATGTGTGCAGATCCTGCCCAAAAACCAATCAGAGGCAAGGCAAGTAAGCAGCATATTTTTATAGCATGAAAGGTTGACAATGCAGGAATTTCAAAAATGGGCATGCTGAATTGAATCAGGGCATCCAATGAAAACTGATTGGTCAGGTAAAGCACGCTGGATAAGAAATAGTAGGGCAGGATGAATCCTAAGTTTAAAATGCTCCATTCGCGAAGGGAGGTTGGTCTCATGATGAGCAAAGCGATGGATAGCCAAGTATACAGAATGGAATAGTTGTTCAGTATACTTGAGATGAATGCTGTAGCAAAACCAACAACCATGATTTGATTAAACGGATGGTTGTTTTTATACATGCCCATGAATGCATTGAAAACAAGGATGATCAATGCGTTGATGATTAACATGAAAACAGTTATTCTGTAGGGTATGAGAAATGCGATCAGCAAAAAAGTCAGTGCTGTTATGTAAGTACCTCTTTCCAGCAATTTATAATCTTTTGCAATTTTATTGAGATAGAGAGCTTCTGAGGTCAGCAATAGCAGTGAAATGATTTTCAATGCAAGTCCCGCGTTTTTTTCCAGAGGCATCAATTTCAATGTAAGCCATTGAAGAATGATTGGATGTTCATTTTCAAGTTGAATATAGGGCATGGCAGGCTTTAAAAAAATGCATGCATAGCCCAGAACCAGCAACAGCAGCAGCGCAAGGGGATTGTTATTGCGGAATATACCCAACACGTTTTTTAGTATTCAATTTTTGCAAAGCAAATATAATTCTTGTACATGCAAGGCATGATGATTTGCCGCAAACTGATCTGCTTCCCGTATTTGGGCATGAAATCGTAGTCCCTGTTTAAGTTTTTAAGTGTAGGCTGTCTTTTGATTCTGCCATCTGCATCAATGGATGCACTGTTCAACAGCAGTTCTCTTTTCTCTTTTTGGTTGAACAGAAATCTGATTTCACTGCCTGTATTGAACATTTGGTATCCCAAAAAGGAGTCGGCATTGTCATCATACTGGCTTTTTCTGATGGTATTCCCCCATTTTAAGTTGCCGTTCTCGTCGAAAAAGAATGTTACGATGTTTTCTGATACATATCTTGTCAGGCTATTCTGCATCCCATACCGATTGAAGGGGTCGTAAAGTCCATAAGGGTAGAACCTCGTCATGGGAGAGTAGTAAAAGGGATTGTAGAAAGGCGACATGAACATTCCTGGTCCATACAGGTAATCAAACCTGTTCCAGGGATTGTTCCTGGAACTTGAGTAAAAAGATTCTGTAAATACTGCGAAGCCCCCATCCTGTGTTGGAACCACCTGCCTGATGAATTGATCATTGAATGCCGTCTTGATTGAATTGTTCTCAGATTTTGCCTCAAGACGAATGCTGTCGTTGAATAAATATTGTCTGGGCTTTAAGCTTTCTCTTTTGTTTTTATCCCAGATCAGGGTGTATATCCCTTCAATGTTTCCACGGCGTTGTTTGTAAAAAAATGATGCCATCATCAGTTTTTTGTTGCCGTTGTCAAATTTTATTTTCAATTCATCCAGCGTTAGGTCATTCAGTGGTAGTTTTTGGATGAGGATGGAGTCCGTCGACGAACCTTTGATCACCATTTCAACTTTATTGATATAATCCCTGCTTCCGATTCTCGTACACTTTCCAAATGCAAAATCACCTTCATTGTCCAATACAAAATCAGTAAAAACAACGTCACGGTCGGGTGATTTGATTTCAAAACTGCTTTTCTTCAACACCTTCATCTGCTGGTCATACAGGAGGGTTGTAAACAGGTAATCACGCTCCGTATCTCTTTTGATCTTAAACAGCATGATTCTTTTTTTGTCATCACTGTTGATCAGTGTGTAAACCTTGTTTTCTGTATTGCTGTTTACTTGCGTGGTATCTAAATCAACCGGATCGGACATCATCTTTCCTTCACCATTGATCTTAACCATGCTGCAATAGATGGAATTCCTTTTTTGGTGCTGATAAATCATGTAAGAAAAATCATTGTACGAAATGAAGTCAACATTGATGATTCTTTCCGGCAAGTTGGTCAACTCTATCCGGTTTTTTTGTTGCATGTCACTGTCATATACAGATATGGCATGTCTGTTTCTGTAGTTCTTGTATACAAGGATGTTGTTGTTGATTTTTCCGAGGATTTCAAAACTCATGTCTCTGACATCGTCTTTGTCGACCAGCGAGTAGTCAATTTTTTGTGCAGCTGCGGCTTGGATGAAGAACAGCATTCCCCAAACTGCCGCCCATTTGAAAGTCATGTATTTCATATGACATAAAATTAGGTGATGCATTGCAAACAGATTCATAAGACTTGACAAAAAGGGAATGGTTCCTCTTTCATGCCTTTTTTATTATTTTTTTAACCATTTTTAAAAGCAATCCATAATACCTATAACTTTGTTCAGCCGCCGGCATCTAATCTTACCACATAGTGAGTAAACAACTGAACAAAGTAACCGCAGCAGGGTTGCTCATCGCACTTGGAATCATTTACGGAGACATTGGAACTTCCCCTCTTTATGTATTCAGTGCCATCATCAATGGACGGGTCATTACGGATGAACTTATTCTGGGAGGTATTTCCTGTATCATCTGGACACTCACCCTTCAAACAACGGTAAAATATGTTATACTCACCCTGCGTGCCGACAACAGAGGTGAGGGAGGTATTTTTTCCCTTTATACACTTGTCAGGAGAAGAAAAAAATGGTTGATCGTACCTGCCATGATCGGTGGTGCTGCACTGCTTTCAGAGGGAATTATCACTCCACCTATTTCTGTTACCTCAGCTATCGAGGGACTCACACAATTACCCAGATTTTCAGCCATTACTGAAATGCAAATTGTATTCATTGTACTGGGGATACTTACAGCTCTTTTCTTTTTGCAGCAGTTCGGCACAGCATCTATAGGTAAACTTTTTGGCCCAGTAATGTTCATCTGGTTTGCCATGCTCGCAATCATGGGGGTTTACAATATGTTTGGCAACTGGCATGTATTGAATGCCTTTAATCCAGCATATGCCATTCAATTATTGATCAATTATCCAGGTGGATTTTGGTTGTTGGGGGCCGTATTCCTTTGTACAACAGGTGCCGAGGCTTTGTACTCTGACTTAGGACATTGTGGCAAAAGGAATATTCGCATAACCTGGATTTGGGTCAAAACTGCATTGATATTGAATTACCTCGGACAGGGAGCCTATTTGTTGGGTGAAAAAGGAAAATTATTTGCAAATGCAGGCCTTCTCAAGAATGCAGCTTTTACAGCCGCACATCCGGAAGCGCTCTTGTTGAGAAATCCTTTTTATGCAATGATGCCCAATGCATTTTTGCTCGTGGGTATCATCATTGCCACCATGGCTGCTGTTGTTGCCAGTCAGGCAATGATCAGTGGTTCTTTCACTTTGGTCAGTGTTGCAATGCGACTGAATTTGTGGCCTAAATTCCGAATCAGTTACCCAACTGAAGAGAGGGGTCAGCTGTTCATTCCAGCCATCAATACCATGCTTTTTCTTGGATGTTGCTTCATCGTCTTGTATTTTAAAAGTTCAAGCAATATGGAAGCTGCCTATGGACTTGCCATCACGCTTTGCATGTTTGCTACATCCATTCTTTTCGCCAATTATCTGGTATTGCACAGGGTCAATCCCATTTGGATCTACCTGTACCTCTCGGTTTACCTTACCATTGAATTCAGTTTTCTGATTGCCAACCTGGAGAAGTTCCCACATGGTGGATTTGCCACTTTTGTGTTGGGAGGTTTGTTTGTGGTTGTCATGTATATATGGTACAAGGCCAGGAAAATCAAAAACCGATATGTGGAATTTGCTCGACTGGACAACTATCTGCCTGTTTTGCAGGAATTAAGCAATGACCAATCCATCAATAAATATGCTACGCACCTGGTTTATTTGAGCAGTGCCAATAACCCAAAGGAAATTGAATACAAGATCATTCACTCCATCCTGAACAAAAAGCCAAAGCGTGCCGATATTTATTGGTTTGTACATGTTGATACATTGGATGATCCGTATACCTGCAAATATGAAGTCCAAACGATCATTCCCAATGAGGTGATCCGCGTGGAGTTCAGTTTAGGATTCAGGGTTCAGCCGAAGATCAATTTGATGTTCAGAAAAGTTGTGGAGGACATGGTTTCTAACAAGGAGGTGAATATTACATCCCGTTACGAAAGTTTGGCACGCAATAATATTGCTGGCGATTTTGAGTTTGTGGTGATGGAGAAATTTTTAAGCCAAGACAACGAATTGCCTTTCTGGGAGCGCGTTGTAATGAAATTATATTTTTGGCTCAAAGAAGTATCCTTGTCTGAAGAAAAAGGATTTGGATTGGATGCCAGCAATGTTACCGTTGAAAAATTCCCACTGGTGGTGGCTCCTGTCAAGTCACTCAAGTTAAAGCGGGTATATTCTGAAGATTATTGATTACCTCATCCTATCTGCACTGCTCAGTAATTTTTCATCCTTCCTGATACCGATGAATGCAAACACCTGGAAGAGAAGAATGAAGATGGGTAGTATCGCACTGATTTCCCAATTTCCCTGCGGAATTTGAAAGGTGGATTTAAACTCCTTCACAATAAAAAACTGTGCAGCGATGAAGCCAATGGTTGCAAAGGAAGTGGCAAGGATGATGGATTTCTGTCTATTCCTGTTGTGAAAAAAGAAAATATTGACAAAGCTGCTTAAGGCAACGAAAGCAATCAGGAACAGCAATACAACACTTTCCCGAACAGAGAAAACCTTGATGCTGCCGTCAGCTGCATTTCCTGCAAAGGTTGGGACCAACCAGGTAATTCCGGCGCATGTTGCGCTCAGCAGCAGCCACAATGATTGAATGCGTTGAATCATGGTGTGTATTTAACTCAGTTCCGGGTAGAGCGGAAACTGTTGCATGAATGATTTTACTTCTTCTTTTACGTTTGCGATGATTTGCTCATCGTCTGCATGCATAATCACTTTGTCAATCATATCAACCACTGTCTGCATGTGTTCGGTTTTGAGTCCCCGGGTGGTAATCGCCGGAACACCAATTCTGATGCCTGATGTAACAAATGGACTCTTATCATCGAATGGCACGGAGTTTTTGTTGAGTGTGATATGCGCCCTGTCTAGCGTCTCCTGTGCCTTCTTGCCGGTAATATTTTTATTCCTCAGGTCGATCAACATGAGATGGTTTTCTGTTCCTCCGCTGATCAAATGATATCCTTTCGCAACAAATCCAGCTGCCATTTTTTGGGCATTGTCCTTGACCTGCTGTTGATAAACTTTGAAAGATGGATCCAGGATTTCTCCAAATGCTACGGCCTTTGCAGCAATGACATGTTCAAGCGGACCCCCTTGCATGCCCGGAAATACCGCGAGATCGAGCAAGGCGCTCATAGACCTGGTATTCCCCTTCGGATCCTTGATGCCAAATGGATTATCGAAATCATTTCTCATCATGATCACACCGCCTCTTGGTCCTCTCAATGTTTTATGTGTAGTGGAAGTAACTATGTGACAATGATCAAACGGATCATTGAGCAAACCGGCTGCTACGAGTCCTGCTGGATGCGCAATATCAGCCAATACCAGCGCCCCAATTTCATCAGCTACTGATCTGATTCTTTTATAATCCCAGTCTCTGCTGTAGGCTGATGCACCGCAGATGATCATTTTGGGTTTTTCCTTTCTGGCAATTTCTTCCAGTTGTGCATAATTCACCAGTCCGGTTTCTCTGTCAACTCCATAGAAGAAAGCCTGGTAATTTTTTCCGCTGTAATTCGCGGGACTCCCATGTGTGAGGTGACCACCCATGCTCAAGTCAAGTCCGAGTATTTTATCACCCGGCTTCAAGCAAGCCAGAAAAACTGCTGTATTTGCCTGTGCTCCACTGTGTGGCTGCACATTGGTCCATGTTGCGTTGAATACTTTTTTCAATCTGTCAATCGCCAGTTGTTCGATTTCATCTACAACTTCACAACCTCCATAATATCTTTTTCCAGGATACCCCTCGGCGTATTTGTTGGTAGCCACAGAGCCCATGGCTTGCATCACTTGGAGAGATGTAAAATTTTCAGAAGCGATGAGTTCGATGCCCTCTCTCTGTCTCTTTAATTCCTTGTCCAGAAGATCGAAAATCAGTTGATCCCGCATAATGGATTGGTTTTGCGCGAAATTAACCCTTTTTTAAACACCCAATTGGATGACTTGTGTACATCCTTCGGTTTCAATTGGGTCATTGCTGCTGATGATGACAATGCGGTCTTTGCTCAGCTCTTTCAATAGAGATTTGTACAGGTCAATCCCCTGCTGATCCAAATTGGTGCATGGTTCGTCGAGCAGCAAGACCGGGGTATGGCTGAAAAATGCCTGTGCCAATTTGATCCTTTGTTTCATGCCGCTGCTGAAATACCTGATCTGCTTGTGGGCATGTTTGGACAAGCCAATGTGATCAATGATGTCGGGGATGGTTGTAT
>JBEGMC010000039.1:0-3430 GCA_041183265.1 Bacteroidota bacterium | reverse complement strand
TTATTTGGATGAGCGGTTGGTTCCACACATTTTCGCTGAAGATGAAAACGATGCTTATTATGTACAAGGTTTCTTACACGCAAAATTTCGTTTGTGGCAAATGGAATTCCAAACCTTTGCTGCTGCTGGAAGACTCAGTGAGTTTGTAGGGGACAAGGCCATACAATTTGACAAAAATCAGCGTAGAATGGGTATGGTATATGCTGCTGAAAATGCATTGTATGCCATGGAAAAAGATGATTCCACCAAGGCAGCCTTGGATGCATATACCAAAGGAGTCAATGCCTATATTTCAACATTGAACAAAGCTGATTTGCCCATTGAATACAAATTGCTCGGATACATGCCCGAAAAATGGAGCAATTTCAAATCCGCCTTGTTCACCAAGCAAATGACATACACACTTGCAGGATATGACAAAGATTTTGAATACACACATGCATTGAAATTGCTGGGAGAAGAAAACTTTCAATTGCTCTATCCTGAAATAGCAGACTCTTTGTATCCAGTCATTGCCAAAGGTACTCCATACAATCAACCCCTTGCAGAACTTGTGCCTCCCTCAGATGCTGATTCTGTTTACTTCAAACGAAAGGATACCGTTCACATCGCACAAGAGTTCAAGCCAAATCCCTCCAATGGAAGCAACAACTGGGCGGTGTCAGGTAGTAGAACGCAAAGCGGAAAACCTATCTTAAGCAACGACCCCCATCTTTCATTGAGTTTGCCATCTATTTGGTTTGAAATTCAATTGCATACAAAGGCCTTCAACTCATATGGGGTCTCTTTTCCTGGTTTGCCTGGAGTGGTCATTGGATTCAATGACAGCATTGCCTTTGGATTCACCAATGCGGGTAGGGATGTAAAAGATTACTATGAAATCAAATTCAAGGATGCATCTAAGTCTGCTTACTGGTTCAATGGTGAATGGAAGAATGCAGAGCAGAGAGTTGAATCTATCAAAGTAAAAGGGGCCAAAGACTTGCTGGATACTGTTGCATATACGGTATTTGGACCTGTTATGTATGATAGGAGTTTCAAGAATGATCTTACGGATGAGAAAGCCTATGCTTTGCGATGGGTAGCACATGATACATCCAATATTTTAAAAATGTGGTTGTTGCTGAACAGGGCAAAAAATTATGATGATTATCACCATGCCATTGGTTATTTCAATGTACCCGGACAAAACATGATTTTTGCTTCACACACCGGCGATATCGCCTTGTGGCAACAGGCGACTTTTCCATTGCGATGGAAAGGGCAGGGTTTGTTTGTAATGCCGGGGTATGACAGCAGTTACATGTGGAAAGGATATATTCCCATGGAAGAAAATCCACATGCTGTGAATCCGGCCAGCGGATATATCAGCAGCGCCAATCAACGTCCGGCTGATTCTACTTATCCATATTTCATCCCAGGAAGTTATGAAGTGTACAGAGCCATTACCATCAACAAAAAACTAGATGGCATGTACAACATTACTCCAGATGATATGAAGGCATTGCAAAACAACAATTACAATGTATTTGCTGAATTGGCAAGGCCATTGTTGAGCAAATATGTGCAACGCGATCAATTGAATGCTGATGAGACGAAATATCTCCAAATGGTGGAAAATTGGAATCTTCAAAATGACCCCAATGAAAAGGGTGTAACTGCTTTTCATGCATGGTGGGATTCTTTGTACAACAATATTTTCATGGATGATCTTCATCAATCCAGTCAGCCACTTGTTCGTCCTGAGAAGTTCGTTTTGTTGGAAGCATTGACAAAAGATTCAACATTTCGGTTTATCGACGATAGAAATACTACTCAACAGGAGGATCTTGCCATGCAGGTTACCAATGCTTTAAAAAAGGCGACCATCAAGTTGAATGAACTGGCATCAACCAATAAGCTTGAGTGGGCTGCATTTAAAAACACAACAGTGTATCACTTATTAAAGACCAGCACATTGCCTTTTGCCAGATCCGGAATCATGAATGGAGGTGGAAATGGGATTGTAAATGCAACACAACATGATCATGGTCCGAGTTGGAGGATGGTCATTGAAATGACACAACCCATTCATGCATTTGCTGTTTATCCTGGTGGACAGAGTGGTAATCCAGGCAGCAAGTTTTACGACAATTTTATTGATACCTGGGCAAAGGGGGAATACTATACTTTGTTTTACATGCACAAAGAAGATACAAGCAATGATCAGGTGAAATGGAAGATCAGTTTTCAACCTGTTTTATAAATGAATCAACTATGAAATTTCTCGCATCAGTCATCATAAGCGCAGTATTATCATACGCAGTTGGACTCTTTCTTCCCTGGTGGTCGGTGATGATCGTTGGACTCCTCATCGGATTTTTTATTCCCCAGAAAAGGGTTTTTAGTTTGTTGGCAGTTTTTTTGGGGGTCGCAATTTTTTGGGGTTTGTTTGCCTTCTACATGAGCAATGCCAATGACCATATTTTGGCATCCCGAGTAGCAGTACTGGTTATCAAAAAAAATAATCCAATGCTTTTGGTATTGACAACTGCAATGATAGGCGGATTCTCTGCGGGTATGGCTGCTTTGACCGGAAGATCACTTGCTATCCTTTTAAAAAAGCAATAGCTGATTTCTAATAACTATCTTTGCAATGTTTGGATTTTGCCTGGCCTGCAACCAGGGTTCTGACAACAAGAATTAAAATCATTGTATGGCTACACTGCACAACCGTGTGTCCAGGAAAGAGCTCAAACAAAGAGCACTTCAAGACACTACACCCCGCACTACTATTTCCTTCTATTGTTATTTCCCCATTCAAGATCCGGTATCTTTTCGCAATACATGGTACAGCGAGATGAGCAAGCTTTCTGTTTTGGGCAGAATTTATATTGCCCACGAAGGTGTGAATGCGCAAATCAGTTGTCCGGATGAACACATTGAATTACTGCGATCGCTCCTTGCATCTGAACCTGCCATGCAACAGATTCGTCTGAACAAGGCAGTCGACGAAAACCGCAATTCATTTTATGTGCTGGATATAAAAGTCAGAAATAAAATTGTGGCAGATGGAATTGAAGATGCAACCTTCTCCATGCAAAACAAAGGAAAATATGTATCAGCTGAGATGTTCAATGAAATGGTGAAAGATCCCCATACGATGGTTATCGATATGAGAAATCATTATGAATATGAAGTGGGGAGGTTTAAAAATGCCGTTGAAATACCAAGCGATACATTCAGAGAACAATTGCCCATGGCTGCCGAGATGTTCAAAGCTGACCAAGAGAGAAATATCATCATGTACTGCACGGGCGGTATCAGATGTGAAAAAGCCAGTGCATGGATGTTGCACAATGGGTACAAGAATGTTTTTCACTTGGAGGGTGGAATCATAAATTATATCAACAATGTGCGTGAAAAGCAATTGGAAAATCATTTCATCGGG
>JBEGMC010000038.1:0-9065 GCA_041183265.1 Bacteroidota bacterium | reverse complement strand
TGATAGAAATTTACAGCTTTTTTCAAAGCAGGGATCGTAAAAAATATGATATCTTGTAGAAGACTAATATCACATACAACAAAAGCCATATGAAATCAATCACTTCAACTGTTGCAGCCCTGCTGTTCTTCTTCTGCTTGCATGCACAACAGTCTTACAACCTCATCCCACAACCCAAAAAACTTCAACCCCAATCAGGTGCTTTTATATTAAAAAAAGGAATGTCTGTGTCAGTTGGAAGCGATGCATTTACTCCCGTTGCGGAACTGCTTATTGGCCAGGCAAACAAAATTGGATCGTTCGGTCTTTCGCTCAACAAAGGAAAATCAGCTGCGATCAGTTTTATGTTGAATCCATCAATTGGGAAAGAAGCATACACATTAAAAGTTTCTTCGAAAAAAATTGACATCCAGGCAAGTACAGGTGCAGGGGCCTTCTATGCACTGCAAACATTGATGCAACTGATGCCTCCAGCTATGAGTGGAGATGTGGCAAATGCAACATCCATCAGTATCCCGAATTGCACGATAGAAGATGAACCAAGGTTCGGATACCGTGGACTCATGCTGGATGTGGGAAGGTATTATTTCTCGGTTGAAGACATCAAAAGATTTTTAGATGTGATGGCGATGTACAAGTTGAATACTTTTCATTGGCATCTTACTGAGGACCAGGGATGGAGGGTTGAAATCAAAAAATATCCATTGCTGACCCAAATATCATCCGTGAGAAAAGAATCCATGCTCGGACATTACCGTGACAGAAAATACGACGGCAAACCACACGGTGGTTTCTACACACAAGAACAAATCAAAGAAGTGGTTGCATATGCTGCCAGCAAATACATCACTGTAATACCGGAAATAGAAATGCCCGGACATTCACAGGCAGTATTGGCCGCTTATCCGCAGTTGGGATGCAATCCGGATAAGATTTACCAGGTTGCAACCAGATGGGGTGTTTCAGAAGACGTGCTCGCACCGCGTGAAGAGACATTTAAATTTTTAGAAGATGTATTGACGGAAGTAATGGCATTGTTCCCCGGACAATATATCCATATTGGTGGCGATGAATGTCCGAAGACCCAATGGAGAGAAAGCAGGTTCTGCCAGAACCTCATGAAACAATTGGGGCTCAAAGACGAAGATGAATTGCAGAGTTATTTCATTCGTCGCATTGATCAATTCGTGACTTCCAAAGGGAAAAAATTATTGGGATGGGATGAAATTTTGGAAGGAGGGCTCTCCCCCAATGCCATGGTCATGTCATGGCGCGGCGTTAAAGGTGGTGTTGAAGCTGCAAAACAACAACATGATGTGGTGATGTCGCCCAACAGTTTCTTCTACCTTGATTATTATCAGGGTGATGCCAAAACTGAGCCACTTGCAATCGGCGGTGATCTTCCGCTCTCCAAATCCTATTCATTTGAACCGGATCTGCCTGAATTGACAGAAGAGGAAACCAAACATGTGGTAGGAATTCAAGCAAATGTCTGGACGGAATACATCAGCAACATCAAATATGCAGAGTACATGACATATCCACGTGCTCTTGCACTTGCGGAAATTGCATGGTCACCCAAAGCGCCAAAAGATTATCCTGGTTTCAAGAAAAGATTGACCGCACATCTGCCGCATATGGATGCAAGAAAAATCAATTACGCAAAAGTGTTTTTGAAACAATAGCCGCCGATCTACTTTCGTCTTGTATCAATGAGGTACTGAATTTTCCAGTTGCCATTTAATCGCACCAGACAAAAGGCATCTACGCCAGTGTGGCTGTAGGTGCCATTGTAAATAAACTTGTATGGGGTCCATGCAAATGCGAGATCACCATCGATTTTGATGGACTCAAAAACAATTTGTTCGTCTGCAACTCCCTTTTTCTGCTTGCCAACAAACGATGCAAATCCTGCTACCTCATCACGCTTGATCACGGTTTTACCCTCCTTGTTTTTGGAAACTGATTGCATAAAAGCGTCTGGAGCAAATACAGAGAGGATTTTCAAGGAGTCTGCATCACGCATGCCATCGAATAAAGCATTGATGACATTTTTGACCTCTTGATCTGCTTCCTGTGCTGAAATTTCATGAAAAGAGAAAAATGCAAAAATTGTATAAAGAATTATTTTTTTCATGCCCACAATTTAAACAAAGAAATTTTTAAACCGCCACCTTGAAAACGAACAATTTGAAAACAACATTGTTTTAGTTGCATGAACAAGCATGTAGTAAAGCTCAACCAAGAAATTGAAGCAGAAAGGGTCAAACTGCTGTCTCATCCTGCATATAAAAACATCCAAGATTTAGAGGGACTCAAAAAATTCACCCAGATTCATGTTTACGCTGTTTGGGATTTCATGAGTCTGCTGAAGTCGCTGCAGATTGCCCTCACCTCTGTATCTGTTCCCTGGATACCTGTTGGTACTGCAAATACAAGATACCTCATCAATGAAATTGTATTGGGAGAAGAATCGGATGTAGATGAAAATGGAAAGAGAATCAGCCATTTTGAATTGTATTTGGAAGCGATGCGTCAAATGGATGCAGATACGTCAGGAATACAAAACTTGATTGATTCAATCCAACAGGGCATGCCCATGCACGATGTGATTCAGCGAAGCGAACTACCGCATCAGGTAAAGCAGTTTCTGAATTTCACATTCAGCACTGCATTAGATGCCCCTGCTCATATCAAAGCTTCTGTATTTACATTTGGCAGAGAGGATTTGATTCCTTCCATGTTTCACAAACTCCTTGAACAATTGTATTCTGAAGTTCCAGAACAGGTATCCATATTTAAATACTATATAGAAAGGCACATTGAAGTAGATGGTGACCACCACAGCCAGTTGGCAATTGATATGGTTTCAGAATTGTGTGGAGATGATGAAAGCAAGTGGAGAGAAGCGACAGATGCTGCAAAAAAAGCGCTTCAAGTAAGGTATGCACTTTGGAACGCAGTTGAAAATAACAACTATGCTCTAGAATGTTCATCAGCATCTTTATCTGCTGTAAACTGATAAGGCAGTTTCTTTTCTGAGCAGCTCAGCTAATTGTTTGATAATCTCAGGTTGTTTTAACCTGAGATTATTTTTTTCTCCGATATCTTATTTCAATTGATATAACTGATCTTCGTCAATTGATTGAGCCCGGTATCTTTTGTTGCCAATTAAAATAAGAAAAAACATATCAGATGAAGACATTGAAAATAGCAACAGCACAATTTGAAAACAGGAGCGGTGACAAAAATTATAACCTTTCTGTAATTGAAAAATTATCAGCTAAAGCGGCAGCTGAAGGTGCAGATGTCATTGCATTTCATGAGTGCTCCATCACAGGGTACAGTTTTGCACGAAAACTAAATCGCGAGCAAATACTGGCACTTGCAGAGCCCATTCCCGTAGGATCAAGTATATTGAAATTGAGAGAAATTGCAGGGAAATACAATATAGTAGTGCTCGCGGGACTTTTTGAGAAGGACAGTAACGATGATATTTTCAAAGCATACGTATGTGTTGACAAAAACGGATTGGTTGCCAAATACAGAAAATTACATCCATTCATCAATCAACATATCAAACCAGGAAATCAATACTGTGTATTTGAAATCCTGGGATGGAAATGTGGAATTTTAATTTGCTATGACAACAACATCATAGAAAATGTGAGGGCAACAAAATTATTAGGCGCTGATATCATTTTCATGCCGCATGTAACGATGTGTACCCCATCTAGCAGACCCGGAGCAGGATTTGTTGATCCAGTATTGTGGGAAAACAGAAACAATGACCCAACATCACTGCGCATTGAGTTCAATGGAATGAAAGGCAGGGACTGGTTGATGAAATGGCTGCCTTCCAGAGCATATGACAATGCAGCCTATGTTGTATTCTCTAATCCCATTGGCATGGATGATGATCAACTCAAGAATGGATGCTCAATGATCATTGATCCTTTTGGAGATATCCTATCAGAATGCCAAACATTTGAAGACAGTTTCGTAATCTCTAATATTACTCCAGAGAAATTAACACTTGCAGGAGGTTATAGATATATGAAAGCGAGACGACCCGAATTATACAAAGAGATTATTGGTAAAGATCATACCTCTGAACAAAAAGTAATTTGGCTTGAAAATAAATAGATGGCTAATTAGATAGCAATTCATTAACCCTCACAAAAATGTAGCCCTTTGATCGAAAATACTGAATCATTTCTGCCAATCGATCATAGAATTTATCTTTTCGTCTCGGATCGGTTCCGACATGAACAAGCACCATCGCTCCATTCAGCGTATGTTGCTGTTCAAAAGCATACAACCTTTCAAGTAGTTTTTCTGAACTGCGATAAGAGGGACCCATTTCAGGGTATGTATAATCGGCATTTGTGCCGGTACCCGGACTAAAATTAATAAGCTGCACATTCATCTCTTTACACCATGAGGCAACTCGATGATTCCACCATTCATAAGGTGGAATGAAATACAATTGCTCTTCTTGAATGTCCAATGCTTGCATTGATTGATAATTCGATTTCAAGTCACCAACCAATGAATCTTTGGAAACCAATAAACTGTCACGCTTGCTCCAATCATTGTACAACAAATGCATATCCGAATGCGGTCCCATATAATGCCCGGCAGATGAAAGCTGTAATATAGATTTTCTCGCTTCCCTATTCCTGTAGAGCCTTCCTGTAAAAAAGAAGCTGCCTTTGATTTTTGCTTTTTCAAGTGTTTGTGAAATGGTCGTCAATCCATCAATGTATTCATCACCCGTAAAGACCCAGGCCATTTTTTTGCTTGTGCTATCACCTCGCACAATTGCACCTTGGTCCCATTTGTATAACTGTGTTTCATTTGCTTGATCGATATGATTTCTAAGTGCTTGGCTCAACTCCTGAAAGACAGGCAACGATGAATCAAGTTGATTTTTTTCAAAAGGATCTGCATCAATATTGTAAAGCTTGAATTGCTCATCGGGATGATTTTGTAAAATTTTATACGCCCCTTTTCGGGCAGCATAATATTGTTGACCTCTGTAATTGCCTCCCTCCTTTCTTACCCAAAACAATATTCTTTCTCTCTGGTCATCAATTCCTTTCATTGCCGTCAAAAAACTTTGCCCATCTGTATCTGATGTTTGTTGAATACCAGCCAATTCACATATCGTTGGGAAAATATCCATGGTCATTGTTATTTGATTGGATAGACTTCCTTTGGGAATCACATTGTTCCATAGAACGAAAAGCGGAACTTTTATACCCCCTTCCAGCATATCTTGTTTTCCTCCATTGAGTGCACCATTGCTTTGTGCATGAGGCAATGATCCTCCATTATCAGATGTAAAAAGAACAACAGTATTATCCAACTGATTGTTTTGTTTAAGTGCTTCAAGAACTTTCCCAACGGATGCATCCAAGTGCTCAACAAGTGCAATATTTTTTTGCCTTTTTGCATCAACCGAAGGAAGTCTTTTGACGACGTCTTCCAAAACATCCTCTGGCGGCTGAATCGGAAAGTGCGGTGCATTATATGAGAGAAAAAGGAAGAAAGGCTGTTTGTTATTTTTCTGTTCCTGTAAATATTCAAGACTCCATTGTGTAAACAAATCTGTTGCATGTCCGGGTGGTTCAATTTCCAATTCATTGAAGCGCATCCAGTTTACACCACCTCGTCGATGTGTATAGTAATCATCCATCATATCGCCGAGAAATCCTTTGAAATATTCAAACCCTTTTGCATTGGGCAAGTTCGGATTGTTATATCCCAAATGCCATTTGCCGATCATTGCAGTGTTGTATCCGCTTTTTTTCAAAACACTTGGGAGAAGTTCAACTCCAGAATTGAGCTGTCCCCAATTGTCTTTTGGATCTTGGCGGATCACTCCCGGAACACCTACTTTGTCAGGATATTTTCCGGAAAGCAAAGATGCCCTGGTGGGCGAGCAAACAGTTGAATTTGCATAGAAGCGTTTGAATTGCATCCCGTTTGCTGCGATAAAATCAATGTTGGGAGTACGGATGTCTTTCGATCCCAAAACACCAAGATCTCCATATCCTAAATCATCTGCGAGAATAACAATGACATTGGGTTTTTGAGGTTGCACAAACCCGTTTAAAAATAGCTGAAGAAAAAATACAAGACTGAGCAAATATTTCATCGGTAGATGTGTTGTAATGAAGCAACTACCTCATCAGGCCATGGAATGGGACGACCTGTTTTTTTTACAACAGGCATGCGTGCATTTTGGTTTTTCATTTCTGTTGTCATCAGTGTAGCCATGTATTTTAATTGATCAGGTATGGATGCTGACAAATCATTTTCTTCTTGAATATCTTTTTGAAGATCATAGAGTTCAAGAGTTTGCTCTTTGTGGAAATAGATCAACTTCCATTTGCCCTGTCGCATGGCAGAGCACCACGATATGCCATGATCATTGATATTGGTCCAGTTGTTTGGATAATGCCATAGCAATATTTTTTTATCATCGGTAATTAAAGGATGTTCAATGAATGCATTGATTTTTCTTCCATCGATTGTTTGAATGAGATAAGGATTCTTTATTCCTGCCCATTGCAAAATGGTTGGAAATAAATCTTCAGCAATGATGTACTGATCAGCAGTTTGCTGAGCTTGAATTCCAGGACCCGCTACCATGAATGGGATACGTATACCGCCTTCGTAAAGCGACCCCTTACCCATTTTCAATGGCATATTCTGTGTATACTTTTTTCCTCCGCGCGGCGGTGCCAAACTCAATCCACCATTGTCCGACATGAATATGATATAGGTATTTTTATCTGCTTGGATTTTTTTCAGATAATCCATGATGTCTCCCAAACTTTTATCCATCCCTTCAATCAATCCCGCATACTTAGCTTCTGCATCACTCATTCCTTTGTCGATGTATTTCTGGTAATACCTTGGGTCTTTGTTCAGAGGGACATGCACTGCATAATGTGACATGTAGAGGAAAAACGGTTTATTGGAACTGCGATTGTTTTCAATCGCCTGGATCGCCTCAGATGTCAATGCATCCGTTAAGAAATCATTTTTTTTGATGTGGTCATCCAAATTTCTTACCGCCCATAGTGTATCCCCGGCTTTTGCACCATAAAAATCTTCTGCAAGAAAACTTCCTGGGTGACCTGCAGCGGTTCCAGCAATATTGATATCAAATCCCATGTTCAAAGGATTAGCCCCGGGAGTACCGTAAGGTGCAAAATGTGCTTTGCCGACGTGAATGTTGTGATAGCCTGCTTGTTTCATCAACACTGTCAATGGAGTTGCATGCACGGCATCTTCAGATTTAGCGAGCGGATTGAGTCCGTTGAAATTCCATTTGGCAGGAACCAATGTTTCATCAGGATGATCGGTCGGTGTATTCTTATGAACACTTGTCCAGTTGGTTACTCCATGTCGAACCACATTCATGCCCGTCATGATGCTGATGCGTGTGGGCGTGCAAACCGGATTCGTATATGCATTGGAGAATTTCATGCCTTGTTTTGCCAATCGCTCCATGTTCGGCGTTTCATACAACCGATTGAATTCGGTTTTCTGATTCCAAAAAGGAACGGAGCAATCCTGCCAACCCATGTCATCCACCAAAAAAAGGATGATATTGGGTTTTGTTTGTGCTAAAAGTTGATGGGAGAAAATCAAACAGCATATTCCAAGTATGATCCGAGAAAATTTTCCAACAAATGACATATTGAAAAGTTAAGCGGATTATTTAAAAAATAAACCCGGATGCTAAAGTTTTGTTTCTTTAATTTTATGACAGATCAAATCAGCCATGAGAAAAATCACTTGCACCCTGGTCATTTGCCTTTCCATGTTATTCATGTTTGCATGTACCAAGACAGACGGCGGAACCACAGACAATACAAATAACAACAATACTACTCCCACACCCACTCCCAATCCTACTCCCATCACGCCAGTGTGGGACGCTAATGCGTGGCGCGGAGTATGGGTTACCACTACTGCGAGTACTGCATTGGATTCAAGAGACAATATTGCACAAACCGTTGCGAATTGCAAGAAAGCTGGTATCAACCAGATTTTCATTGTTGTGTACAACAATGCTAGAACAATCTACCCCAGCAATGTTTTGGGTGCCATCACAGGTGTGAAACAATTGGAAAAATTTGCAGGAAGGGATCCCTTGCAGGAGATGATTGACGCAGGGCATGCAGCCGGACTCAAAGTCCATGCATGGTTTGAATATGGATTCGCTTCTTCTTACAGCGCCAACGGCGGACCGATTGTAAATGCAAGACCAGACTGGGCTGCATTGGATCAAGCGGGAAAGTTGGTGGTGAAAAATGGATTTGATTGGTTGAATGCTTTCAATCCGGAGGTGCAAGATTTCATCATCAATTTGGTAAAGGAAGTAGTAACCAAATATGATGTAGATGGTGTACAGGGCGATGACCGTTTGCCTGCATTGCCATCAACCGCCGGATATGATCCTTACACTGTTGCACAATACAAATTGGAAAACAACAATCAGGCACCTCCCACAGATTTCAAAGACCAGGCCTGGGTAAAGTGGAGAGCAAACAGACTGAACAAATTCATGAAACGCTTTTACACAGAATTGAAAGCAGCAAAGCCTTCCATCATCGTATCATCTTCTCCAAGTCCCTATCCATGGTCACTGGCAGAATATTTGCAGGATTGGCCAACATGGGTGGACAGCAGTTGGGTGGATGCTGTGATTCCGCAATGTTACCGTTATGATATCACCGCATACGATGCAGTGATGAGCGAGCAAGTTGGCTACCACAGAAGCAAAAAAATTCCATTCTATGCTGGCGTCCTGGTCAAGATTGGAAGCAAACTCGCAACACCTGAATTCATGACGGAGATGATCAGTTCCAACAGAAAAAAATCAGTCCCGGGTGAGGTTTTTTTCTTTTACGAGGGACTCAAAGACAACCTGAATTGGTTTGAAATAAAGTATCCTTTGATAAAATAACCTGATTTTATTTTTATTCCATTATATCTTTTTTAATAATAATTACTTACATATATAAGTTATTTATATATAAATA
>JBEGMC010000037.1:0-10235 GCA_041183265.1 Bacteroidota bacterium | reverse complement strand
ATTCGGCTGCCCGATAGTTGATTGGTAGTACGAGAGATTTGGGTTCTGTTTGTCTTGGTTCGAATCCTGGTCGGGCAACAGTAAGAAGTATATAAGTGGTTGATTTTCAACCACTTATTTACTTCTTATTGTTGCCCGACCTGGATTCGAACCAAGACAAACAGAACCAAAATCTGTCGTACTACCATTATACTATCGGGCAGCCTAATTGGGTTGCAAAAATAAGTGATTTCAAAAGAAGATCCCAAAAATTATGAAGGGGTATTTCCAGGCGGATTATTGCTGTTTTACCAGATGATGGTTTTTCTTGCCCCTCTGCACAACAATATAATTGCCTGCAATCAGATGATACTTGTTGATCAACATGTTTACATCCACCACTTTCTCTTTGTTGATACTCACACCTCCACCAGCTACCATTTTTCTGGCCTCGCCTTTGCTGGGAAATATTCCTGTCTCCGCCAGAAAGCTGACCACATCCAATCCGTCGCTGATCATGGATGAAGCGATGCTGTGGACAGGTACACCTTCCATTGCTTGCAGCAGGGAGACTTCATCCATCTCCTTCATATTGATTTCATCCTTCTTGCCAAACAACTGCTCAGTGGTTTGCTGTGCCGATTGGCACTCTTTTTCACCGTGTACAAAAGTTGTAATGGCCTCCGCAAGTTTCTTTTGAAGCAGCCTTGCACCTGGATCTTTGGCATGTTCTTGTATCAAATGCTCGATTTCTACTCTGTCAATCAACGTAAATATTTTAATCCACTTTTCAGCATCTGCATCTGCTGCATTTAACCAAAACTGGTAAAACTGAAACGGCGAAGTTTTTTCAGGATCCAGCCAAACATTCCCTTTCTCGGTCTTGCCAAACTTGCCGCCGTCTGCTTTTGTAATCAGTGGACAAGTAAACGCAAACGCTTCACCAGAAGCTTTTCTGCGAATGAGTTCCGTGCCGGTTGTAATATTTCCCCACTGATCACTTCCGCCCATCTGCAACTTGCAGTTTTTGTTTTGATACAGCCAGAAAAAATCATATCCCTGCATCAGCTGGTATGCAAATTCTGTGTAACTGATCCCTGTCTCTCCCTCTATTCTTTTTTTCACACTGTCCTTCGCCATCATATAATTAACGGTAATATGCTTGCCGACATCCCTCAAAAAATCAATGAATCCCAATCCCTTGAACCAATCGTAATTGTTGACGATCTCTGCACAGTTTTTTTTCGATGGGTCAAAGTCAAGGTATTTCTCCAATTGCTTCTTTACCCCTGCAACATTTTTTTGCAATGTTTCTTCATTCAATAAATTGCGTTCCTCGCTCTTTCCACTGGGATCGCCCACCATTCCAGTTGCTCCACCTACCAATGCCAGTGGCTTGTGACCGGCCTGTTGCAAATGATACAGCAAAAGGATGGGGACCAGGCTTCCAATGTGAAGACTGTCAGCAGTTGGGTCAAATCCAATATAACAGGTTGTTGGCTCCTTTTTCAATTGCTCTTCGGTTCCAGGCATGATGTCCTGAATCATTCCTCTCCATTTGAGTGCTGCTACAATGTCCATCGCTAAAATATTTGTGCAAATGTAACAAGGAATCAAAACATCCCATGCGCGCAATAATTCTCAGATTTGGACGTTGTTTTTCTGAAGGGAATCGTTTCAATTTGATTTAACTTCGTTCAATCCAATATCCAATGGCATTAACCAGATAGTTTTTTCATTAAAACCCATCTTTTCTGGCATTGGATCCTCTTTTCATACATTCCACAAAACGGGCTGGATTGCTTGTCCTGTTGATGATTTCATTTGCAGGATACGGGCAATTCAGAAAGTATTCCAATGAGTTCATGAACATAGGCGCAGGGGCACGTGGACTGGCAATGGGCGGTGCTCAAATTGCCACTTCAGAAGATGCCTATACCGGTTTTTGGAACCCCGCGGGTTTATCTGAATTAAGGGGACATTCATCTTACTCCCTGATGCATGCGGAGTATTTTGCGGGAATAGGTAAGTATGATTATTTCGCTGCAGCTGCTCCGATTGGTGATCCTGCGAGGGCAACCATGGGACTGGGTATCAGCTTTCTGAGATTTGCAGTAGATGATATTCCCAATACCTTGTTTTTAGTTGAACCCGATGGCACAATCAATTACAACAATATCAGATCATTTTCTTCTGCAGATTATGCAATGATCATCTCTTATGGACAAACATTGTACAGTGATGCCAGTCAAAATTTTTCCTTTGGTACAAATGCAAAAGTCATTCACCGCTCAGTCGGAAAGTTTGCGAAAGCATGGGGTGTGGGACTCGATGCGGCATTGCAATACAGATCTAAAAAGTTAAGTCTTGGCGTTGTCATCCGCGATATTACAACAACTTACAACGCATGGAAATTTTCATTCACGGAGAGTGAAAAAGAAAAACTTTATCTTACCAACAATGATATTCCAGTAAAATCTGTTGAGCTGACCGCACCCAGATTGTATTTGGGGGCTGCATACAATACAGATTTGAATCAGCGATTTTCAATGCTAGGTGAACTCAACCTGGAGTTGAGTTTTGATGGACAAAGAAATGTATTGTTGAGTTCAAGGTCATTCAATGCCGATCCCCGTATAGGTATTGAGATGAGCTATGCAAAAACAATCGCGCTGCGCATGGGCGTGTATAATTTTCAACGGGGATTGAAAGACGCCGATACCACCAATATGAACAAGGTCTGGATTTATCAACCAGGTGTTGGCGCTGGGTTTAATATCAAACAATTCAGGATTGATTATGCATTCACCAATCTGGCCAATCAATCCAATCCGCTGTATACGCATGTATTTTCACTCCACTTGCGATTGCCAACCAAGAAGTATATCTATTGATGAGGACCTTGCTTTTATATATCGCACTGCTCCTGTTTCCATTTGGTTTGCTCTATGGACAAAATGATATCGGAAACGAGTGGATCAGTGATTACGGGAAAACATACTACAAAATCAAAGTTGGAAGCGACGGTCTTTACCGCATACCTGCAGCAGCATTGGCAAACCTGGGTTTGGGCAATACAAATGCAGATGCATTTCAATTGTGGCGGAATGGAGCAGAGGTACCACTTTTCACAACACAATCCAATGCTGTTCTTGCTGCAGATGGATACATTGAATTCTATGGAAAGATCAATGATGGGAAATTGGACACGAAAATGTATGCGAATCCCAAATACCAAACATCAGACAAATGGAGTCTGTTGTCTGATACAGCCGTTTATTTTTTAACAACCAATTCCGCATCACAAAATCTTCGCTTCGTTTCCAAGGCAAATCTTTCTGCTACAAGCACATTGCAGCCTGAGCGTTCATTTGATTATACCTACAGGTATGCCCTGAGGGATATGATCAATCCCGGTAATCCCAATGTCATTGCAGGTGTCAATGTGTACTCATCCAGTTTTGATGAAGGGGAAGGTTGGACAAGCAGGGGGATCACATCAGCAAAATCACTCAGCATCAACTTGACAGATTTACAAACTTCTGCAACTGGTTCGGATGCTGTACTGAGAATAAATTTTTTTGGAGGCTCACAGAATACGAGAAATGTTGCTGTGCTGCTGAATGGAAGCAGTGTCATTGCGCCTTTTGCACTTCCGGGCTACAGCAGCAAGGATACCACCGTTCAATTGTCAAGAGCTAAGCTGGTTGGCAACGTTCAATTTGATTTTTTGAACAACAGTCCCACATCCTTTGATCAATACATGATCGGACAAATTGAAATTTCCTACCCTCGCACATTCGATTTTCCGAGTCAATCGGTATTTGAATTTTCACTGGATGCATCGGTGAACGACAAATTACTTGAGATTGCATCTTTCAAAAATGGAACCAATCCTCCTGTATTGTTGGATCTCACCAATAATCAGCGTTTCATCGCTGAAACCGTTGCAGGAAAATCGAGATTTCTCATTCCGGCAGACACCAGGAAAAGAAATTTTGTACTCTTGAGTGCATCCGGTGCGGATGTAAAAGCTGTAAACATTTTGTCGCAACAGCGATTCTTGAACTATAGCTTGGCTGGCAATCAAGGCGATTTTATCATTATCACCGACTCGTCCATTCGAAAAAGTACTTCGGGTGATGCAATTCAAAATTATTCAACTTATCGCTCCAGTATTGCAGGTGGTGGGTTCAAAGTACTTGTCGTGACTGTTGATCAATTGGTTGATCAATTTGCTTACGGAGTAAAAAAACACCCGCTTGCATTGAAAAGATTTATTCAGTTTGCACATAATTTATTCAAACCCAAGAATGTATTGCTTGTTGGAAAAGGAGTTACATATGATCAATATCGTTTGAATGAGTCTTCATCCTATGCAGATCAACTCAACATGGTTCCCACATTTGGAAATCCGGGTTCTGATCATATACTTGCTTCCAGAGATCTGAGTCCATTGATGCAAGTCCCCATTGGCCGTCTCTCAGTCATCAACGGCAATGAATTGAATGCATATTTGGAGAAATTAAAACAGCACGAAGACCTGCTGAATACATCTGCTGTATACCAGCGTGTGGAGAAAAAAGGTTGGACAAAAAATGTATTGCATTTGGTGGCTGGAGGTGTGGTTCAATCCATCATATCCGGATACATGCGGGATGCAAAAACAAAAATTACTGATTCGCTTTTTGGTGCTAAGGTTACCACCATTGAAAAAGCTACTGCCAGTGCTGTTGAAAGTGCAAGCAATGTTCAAATAGACCGTGAATTTGAAAATGGGGTATCTGTTGTGAATTACTTCGGGCATTCATCACTGAACGCCATGGAGTTTAATTTGGATGATCCAGGGAGATTCAACAACCAGGGAAAATATCCTTTGTTTCTTGCCAATGCCTGCACGGCAGGGAATAATTTTTTTTACGACAGCCTGCGAATACTTTCCAACAAGAAATCTATTTCAGAGGCCTATGTATTGGAGCCTCAGAGGGGAAGCATTGCGTTTGTGGCGAGTACGCATTTTGGCATTTTGATGAATTTGAATGATTTTATCCAGCGGTTTTATGAGCGATTGGGACGTATAGACTATTTCAAATCAATTGGTGAAATTCATCAGAGTACAATCGCTGCCATGCAGAAGGATTTTGGTGCTTCTCCCAATAATATTGTTACCATGGAGCAAATCCTGATTCATGGTGATCCTGCCACCGGACTCCATCCTCATCCCATGCCTGATTATGTAGTGGAGCCCCCAATGATCAGCGTTGAGCCGCAACCTCTCACTGTCGCGGAACCATATTATGACTTGAAAATTGTTGTGAGAAATATCGGGAGTGCCCGCAAAGATTCTGTGAAAGTTCATGTACGGAGGGAGCGAGCCGATGGGAGTGCTGAAGATGTTGCCAAAGTTTTCAAGACCCTCTTTTATGGTGATTCCATTGAGTGGAAGTTTCCATTGGATCCCAAACGCGACTTAGGTGTTCAAACCATTTCAGTCAGTGTTGATCCTGAAAATGTTTTAAATGAATTGAGTGAAACAAATAATTCCGTTGTTCAAAAAATCAACATCATAGACAATGAAGTGAAGCCGGTTTTTCCGCAGGAATTTGCCATCGTCAATAAATGGCCTGTGAAACTGACTGCCAGCATAGGACTCTTCTCTGCCTCTCAAAGCCAGTATATATTTCAGGTTGATACAACCACCAGTTTTAATTCAACACTGATGGATAGTTTGGTGGTTGTTTCCAACGGCGGACTCATTGAATTTCTACCAAAGATCCGGATCAGTGACAGCACTGTTGTGTATTGGCGCGTAGCGAAGAAACCATTGCAAGGTGCGGAGGCCAATTGGTTCAATTCCTCTTTGGTGTATATACCTTCATCCTCAGAAGGCTGGAGTCAATCATCCTATTTTCAATACAAAAGAATCAGCTATGCAAATATTGATTTGACACAAAACCGTACGTTCGAGTTTGCCAAAAAGCCACTTACCCTATTTGTACAATCCAGACTTAAGTCAACCTTAAGCACATACAATACAGTCGAAATCGGCAATACCGTAGTATACAACCAAAGTTGCGATGCCGCATTTGGTACCCTTGAATTTTCATTGATCACCAAGCGAACCGGAAAGCCAATCAAAAATACCACTCCTCCCGGTGCTGGTCGCTATGGAAGTTTGGTGCCTGGGAGTTGCTTCTTGAACAATGATCTCTATCAATTTTGGTATAACTACAATACAAGTGCTGGAAGAGCAAGTGCAGCTTCATTTTTAGATCTTGTTCCGAATGGAACGATTCTGGTGCTCAATCACTGGAACAAGTCAGATGACAACGGACTCAAAACCGTTGATCAGTGGGGCAAAGATTTGTTGTACAATAAATTGATTGGAATCGGATTCACGCTGATTGATTCCTTCAAATCAAACCTGCCATTTACAATGGTTGCGTATAAAAACGAAGCGGGTGCTTGGAGTTTGCTTCAGCAAAAAGTGGGTAAAAGTTCAAGAGATGAAATACTGACTGAGATTTCAGTGGATGCATTGGAGAGCAATGGAGATTTGATGTTCCCAATGATCGGTCCCGCCAAAAACTGGAAATCAATTGCCATAAAGATGAATGCCATGGAGACCTCCATTGGCGACAATGCAGTATTGAACATCATTGGTGTGGACAATAGCTTGAATGAAACCAGGCTCTACAGCGGGAACTTTTCAAAAGTCGGCGCGCTCATTTCAAAAGATACATCCCTCTCTTTCATCAGTGCAACCAACTATCCATGGTTGAAGTTGACGATGTCTCAGGCTGATCCAATCAACCAAACACCATCTCAGATCAAGTATATCCAGGTCAAATATGATCCAGTGCCGGAGGGAGGCTTGGGAGATGTCAATGCAGCATCCCTCACGTCTTCATTGGATATGGGGAATAATTATCAATTCCAGGCCAGCTTCAAAAATATCAGTGCTTCCTCATTTGACAGTGTAAAAGTAGTCTGGAAGATAACGGATGACAAGAACCGGGATTCTATCCTGTTCGATGGATTGAAAAAAAATCTTGCTCCAGGTGACACCATACTCTTCAATAAAACATTTGACAGCAGAACGCTTTCATCCAACAATTTGATTTCACTCAACGTAAATCCTCAAAATGCTCAACCGGAGCAGTTTATGTTCAATAATTATCTTCAAACCAGGTTGAAGATCAACGCAGATGTGATTCCGCCTCTTTTGGATATTACTTTTGACGGGGTTCATATATTGAATGGTGACATTGTTTCTTCTAAACCTCATATCTTGATTCAAGTAAAAGACGACAATGCCTATTTGCCGTTGAACGATACCTCATTGGTAAGTGTGAAATTGAGATACCCTGACGGAACATTGCGTGCTGTTCGTTTTGACGGCGATACATTGAAATTTATACCATCAGAAAATCCTGCAGGCGGAACAAACAATACAGCAAGTATTCAGTTCAGGCCAGTGCTTCAGATGGATGGCGATTATGAACTGATTGTTTCAGCAAAAGACAGGAGTGAGAATGCATCAGGGGTTACTGACTTCAGTGTAACTTTTCAGGTAACCAATCAGTCGATGATCACTAATTTGTTGAATTATCCCAACCCCTTTACAACATCAACTGCATTTGTATTTACATTAACCGGTTCAGAGTTGCCCACCAACATGCGCATACAGATCTTGACCATCACAGGTAAAATAGTCAAAGAGATCACGATGGCTGAATTGGGTCCACTTAAAATAGGCAACAATATCACCGATTACAAATGGGATGGAAGAGATCAGTATGGACAATTGCTCGGCAATGGTGTTTATTTGTACAGGGTGATCACAGATATCAAAGGGAAAAAAATTGATAAGTTGAACAAGGATCAGTTCAACACAGATCAATATTTTAAAAGCGGTTACGGGAAAATGTATCTGATGCGTTAAAATGGTTGAATGATGGAATGGAGGGAAGCCGTCTTTTTCAGATGGCTGTTGGGTGAGAAGGAGTGTATCAACTGGACTGAATCAGATCTGAGAAAGATGGCAGATCGTCACCGCATTTTATTGTATCCATTCATTGACAAGCATCAGCACTGTTTTTATTCAGATGATTTTATGGAGGCCTCAAGATTTGAATATCTGCAAAACATGCAGCGTATTCATTCGGTGGATTTGTTTTTAGGCCGACTGAATATTTTTTTATCATCTATTTCGGCCATCGGAATCGTATTGAAGGGTGTACCACTTGCTGTCAATTATTATGCAAGCAGATTTCATCGTCATGCCAGGGATATAGATCTGCTGATCACATCCGAAAACATCCCGCAGGTGACTCAATGGTTGAAGTCACAGGGGTATCAATTGCAGTCAGACTATTTGCAATTCAACAGCGAACAGCAAGCCGATTACATGGAACAAAATCATCATTTCTGTTTTTACGGCCAATCAACAACATTGCCACAGGTCATTGAATTGCATTGGAGATGCAGGTCAAGCATTGATGCATTTTCTTTTGATCCATTTGCAGCAGGTGCTCCATTGTTGAAAACAAATTGGGATCGCATTTTTACCATGGATCATATCGAACAGTTGATCTACCTCTGTGTGCATGGCACTGAGCATCGGTGGTACAGGCTGAAATGGCTGCTGGATTTACCCTTGTTGATGCAACATGAAAAGTTTCATTGGACTGATGTCTCAAAAAGAGCGAGGGAATTGGGTGCATGGGAGCATCTGGGGGTTTCCATGCTTCTCTTGCAAAAGCTTACTGGCAGGCATTTTATGAATGGAATCCATGACATGATGCATCATCCTGCCGCATGTAAAAAGGTTGAAAGCATACTTGTTTCTCTGCAAAACAATGCAATGATTGAAACAGGGTATGCAGCCGTGTTTCGACAAATGTTTTTTAAGGCATCATTCAACCGCCGCATTCTCAACTGGACGTTTTGGAAAAGATGGTTGATGTCGCCTGCTGATTGGATACGCTTTCCCCTTCCGGAAAAGTTTCATTTTCTGTATTACTTCATGCGACCGCTGTTTTGGTTGATCAGAAAATCTTGGGGCTGAATGATGCATCGTTATTGGGCATATGGGTTGAGAATCTGCTCTGAAATAGCATTTCCTGAGTTGTTGCAAATCGATGATGGAGATGGATTTGATGTGCACATCTCAATGGGGGATCCATTTTTCAGTCACCCTGTTATAGATACCGAGAAGCCTATATCGATTGTTGATGAGGAAAAATATTCCGCAATCGGAGTTAAAAACATTGCCCTGTATGAGGTTTTTGGTGGAAAGCAAATCGTGGTTCATGCCAGACCATCGGCCATCTCTTCCGACATCAGGGTTTATTGTTTGTCAAATGCATTCGCTGTTTTGTTGTTTCAACGTAAGTGTTTGCCATTGCATGCAGGCGGTATCATCCGGAACAATCAGGTTACATTGGTAATGGGTGCATCAGGATCGGGAAAGTCAACCCTGATGTACAGCATGATGCAAAGAGGTTATCGGGTATTTTCGGATGATGTTGTGGTCGCCGGCACAACAATCAATAAGGGTGTTCGGGTTCATTCCTCATATCCCATGATGAAGCTCTGGTCAGATCAAATGCAGGCAATGGGATGTTCGTTGGGAGCGCCGATCAGATCTGGCGTGGATAAATTTCCCTTTTATTTTCATTCACAGTTTGATCCTCAACCAAGGTTTGTGGCAAATGTTGTTTTACTTAGAACGTCCTCTACCATTCAATCTTGTGCATTGCGTCGTTTGGTTGGATCAGCGCCATTGATCGAAACCATGCGCAATATTTACCGCAGAGAATGGATGTCGGAATCCATGGCAAAAATGTCGGTCAGTGTTTTAATTCCATTGATTAAAAACAGTACATGTTTTGAAATCATACGTCCCCTGATGCATCCAAGCGAGGATGAAATGGCCCGTATTTTCACATCCATCCTGTGTGAAAAAAAGTGATATTTAAAAGAAAAACCTGCGCGTAAAAATTTCACAAAAGCTGACGTGAAATCTAATTTGCTTGCATGAAAAAATTCAAGAAAAAGCAAACACTTCATGCTGAATGGATCGATGGAGAAGTTTTTATCATGGACACAGAAGCTGGTAAATATTATGCCATGAACAGAGCAGCTTCCTTTGTTTGGATGCAATTGGATGTTCCCATGTCCTCCAAGGAACTGGCAGATCGTGTGATGAGCAGCTATGATGTGGAGAAGGGCAGGTGCAATGATTCCATTGC
>JBEGMC010000036.1:0-6482 GCA_041183265.1 Bacteroidota bacterium | reverse complement strand
GTATTTCAGGAGAATCCTTTGCAACCTGCTTGCTCAAGACATGATCAATGGAATCATTCCAAACGACGAAAGCTGGATTGGGTCTATGGTGGAGGATATTTGCTACAGAAATGCAAAAGCTTACCTCAATATCTGATACAATCATAAACTGATCTTAGGGAAGGTTAATTGTGGCATATTTGAAATATTGCGTAACTTGAACAAAATTCGGTTATGAAATACGTATTGATGTTCTTTACATTTTTGTCTGTTTGCAATGCAACTGACTTTTTGAGCATTCCCCTGGTCCTGGATGATACGAGGGAAATTACCATACCTGCCGGATCGTCTTCCGTTGATCAAACCTTTTCAATCAATGTTGGAAATGACGCTGATTTTCAAAAATATTTGAATACCATCAAATCATATGATATAACCGGTGTTACAATTTCAGCTGTATCCTACAGCGGACCTGCAACTACTTTCAACGGAACCATTTCTTTTGGATCAGCCTCCGCTCAGTTCACGAATTGGGATCTTAAGGGTGGAACTGAACAAGTTTTACCTTATACAACAGCCCAATTGGCCGAAATCGGGCAAAAGTTTCAAGCAAGTGGCTCTGAAAATTTTACAGTAAAGGGTAATTTGTCCAACAGTACTGGAGGAGTGCTGAAGTTGCATGTCAAAGTGAATTTGAAGATAAAAGTATAAGATAGGTAAGGATAAAATTTAAAAAGAGTATCTAATTCAGATGCTCTTTTTTTTTATGCTTTGATGAAACTTTCTACTTCATCAATTTCCTGATCCTCGATTCTGACAGTTATATATTTTTTCAGACCCTCCAGCTTGACCACCCATATATTTCTGCCACCGGTTTTGATGTTGATGGTCCTGATGATTTTATAATCATCATAATTCCTGCTTACAAGCGCTTTGGTATCTTCAGGCAGGTTGTGCTCATATCCATAGCTGATATCATATACCATTGATCCTCTTTGCCTATAAAGAGCATTGTGGCTCATGTCTTTAACAATGAATTTTGCCAGATAGTCCTTGTCATACTTGTACCAAGCCAGATCTTCCGCCTCCGGAAATGATTTTCTGAATGCATCATAGAGTCGTTGGTTGACTTCTGTAGCGGCCTTGACTTTCACTTCAGGAAGGGAGACTGTTTTCTCTTTTTCCTGTCCCATAGCCATTTTCATTATCAATAATGAGAATGCCAAAATGCGTATCCATAGTTTGAACATAGAAATGATTTTACATGATCAACGAATGATCAAAATAAAATCAATTCGCATGGCAAAGAAATGAGTGTCATCAATCAGATGTATGACATTCCTTCAAGCATGCTCTTATTCAAGTATTTTGGTTGATCTGGTTATTTTTCCGTCTGCATTGACACCTTCCAGTACAATGAGCAATCGTTTGCTTAGATCGTTGTTGAAAAATTGAATACGATAACGGGGACTCTTTTTGTTGGTGATGACAAAAGGGTTCCAGTAGACCGTTGTCCTGATGTCCGTTTCGGGATTTTCACCTGTATCATATGAAGGATTATAAAACTCCTTGAATCTGGAATATCCCCCCAGCACTGTAGAAAACATTTCCTTGTTGCTTTTGCTGTTGCTTCCAGATGATCTGCTGCTTCCTTTTTTGGTATACACCGCAATGGCACCGCCAGCTCCTCCGCCGATCGAACCGAAGAACGGGGGTCTGAAAACCTTGACCATGGCAATGTCCTGCATCGTGATGGTTTGAAGAACATTTACCTGCGATGGCATTTGATCCAGAAACAGATCAGGAGTTGCACCACGCCATGTCATACCCACATTGATTCCGCTTCTCGAGATTTGGAGTCCGGGTACCCTGCTCTGCAGATAATTGAATATATCAAATCCCGTTTGTGCTGCAGGATCATTCATGACATCAAATACAAATGCATCTCCGCCAGAGAACATGCCAGTTGCATATTGCTTCTCAATCACATCCTCTTTGGGCTTGGTTCTTGACTTTACAATCACCTCCTGCAGGGTCTTGAATTGAGATCTTTTTTTCCAGTCTTCTTGCAACTTGAGAAAATAGGCCATTCTTGATTTCGCCAGACTATCACTCCAGGTGTATAATTTTTCCTGATCGGTAATGACTGCACTGATGTCATTCGCTTTCAGCAATCCATTGTCAAATTGTACGGTGGCGACTTCGTTCAATTTCTGATTTTGATTGAAGCTGTAATAAATCCTTACAGTATCATAAAAAAACAAGTCTCGGTTTTCAAAATATCCATCTTTCGAAATAGGCTGGAACATGAAATTCTTACTGCTGTCCTTATATTGAACGATCATGTTCATCAGCATGTTATCGGTACCGTTGGCCATTTTGAGGCCATATACTTTTCCAGAAATTTTCATCCGCTCCATTTCAGGCATGTATTTGAGTGAAGGGGGTATGCCTTTTTTCAATTTTTCCCAATCAATTCTTCTCCATCCGTGGGTAAGCATTACGAGGTCAAGATGATTCATCACTGTTTCTGCATCACTGGAAAGATAATATCCCGGATTGTGGATTTTCCCTCTGATCTGATTGCTCAAAAGCAGATCAGAGTATATGGTGGAATAGGAGAGCGATGTATCAACGGATGCATCAATAACTGCCACCGACATGTTGGTTTCGGTGGTATCAGAAACATAGACATCAAAAACATTTTTACCTCTTTTGTTCAGTGATGTCAACTGTGTGATGATTTTAGCACCAAATTCATGGGTCCTGTTGTTCACGTACATCACCCTTTCGCAAACAGGCAGCCAGTCGCTTGTAAACAATGTAAATTGTACAACTCCGGTATTCAATTCTGCAATGGGAATGCTGGCATTGGTGATCAGTTTTTCACTTGCATTGATGTTGACACTGTAAAGCGGCAATTGGTTCATGTGGACGAGCAGGGTGAGTTGTTTGAAGTTGTCTGGAACTTGCACTGTTCGCTCAATTTTAACAAGGGCTGCTTCATTGGTTGATCGGATGGAAAGTGTTATACCCTGCGGTTTTGCAGCAGGGAGAGGGGTAGTGTATGAAGTATTGGATGCATCTGTCCATTTGATGAAATATTTCTCGGCCGGTTTGGGAAAGAGATAGAAACTGCCCATTCCGTCATGCATCGTCTTCAGGGTATCCAGCACCTTGTTTTTATCATTCATTAAAAGTCCTTTGATGTTGACGGGTTTTCCGTAATTGTCGTTAGACTTAAAAGCTACCCTTGAATTGATGCCAATGACCAAATCACCTCCCTCCGGAAATACATTCAAAAAAGACATTGGTTTTGGAAGCTGGTCAACTTGAATGAGATCATTGTTGATGACAATATCTTTCGTGTATAAAAATGCAGAATCATCATTCAGTGCCCATTTGGTGAATACTTTCATCCTTATAAAATTGCCCTGATAGTCGGATGGAAGTTCAAACGAGCCTTTGGCAGTAGCCTGAAAAAGAGGAGAGACAGTCTGGGTCAATATTTTACCTTTTGTATCGAACCATTGTACATAGACCGATTTGCTGAGCCTTGTCAGTCCCTCTTCATCAAGGATGTATACTTTATACCATATGGTTTCTTCTTTGTTGTAAGTGTTCTTGTCAAAGTGAACATGAAATCTTTCTTTCGGAGAGTAGTTGTAATATACATTGAGCATGGAATCGATACGTTGTGCCATGCCCTTGGAAACAACATTCAACAAAATACAGGTCAGTAGAATGAGCCTAAACTTCTTTTTCATCATATCCAAAATAATGCTGAAAGTTAGTCCACTTGTCATTTACAAAAAAATGGATCTCGACCCTAAATGTTAATGAATTGTGTATCTAAATGAAAAAACCACTTGCCAATGCAAGTGGTTTTCGTGACCCCGTCAGGATTCAAACCTGAAACCTTTTGATCCGTAGTCAAATGCTCTATTCAGTTGAGCTACGGGGCCGAAGGATGCAAATTTAAAGAAAATATTTTATATGTCAGGCCAACGGGTTTTCTCAGTATTCGTATCGCATGAAAGCCTCGAGGGCAGCGTATTGCGGCAATCCCAATTGGTCAAACAATTGAGCTGTCGATGCATTTCTGTCCTCAGCTCTCTGCCAAAACTCTCTGCTATCACTTCCCTGGAATACAACACCATCTTTCTGGGATTGATGGATGAAAATTCCATTGCGTTTTTCCAATACCTGATCCGGACTCATGGGTATTGCCATGTCGATATCCCAAATATCCCATTCAGCCCATGCACCTCTGTATAACCAAAGTCTGCAGTCTGCAACAGACGGGTCATTCGCTGCCTTTAATCTTTTCAAAGCTTCAAACATCACTTCGAAACAAACTTTATGTGTTCCATGTGGATCGGCAAAGTCACCTGCTGCAAAAATTTGATGGGGCTTGATTTTTTTGATCAACTCCATGTGAATTTTGATATCTTTTTCAGTAGGAGGATTTTTCTCAATGAGTCCGGTTTCATAGAACGGCAAATTCATGAAGTGGATGTTTTTGTCCTTCACTCCCACATACCTGCATGTTGCCCTGGCCTCTGTTCTTCTGATCATGCCTTTGATGCTTCTGATATCCGGAGTGTCTTTGTCGTGAAGTTTCTTCGTTTGTAAAAATTTCTTTGCGTCTTTCCATATTGTACTGGCCCTGCTGGTATCAATGGAGAAACTACCGTCAAATTCCACGGCGAAGTCTATTTGTCTCAATACAAATTCATCACTGACTGCAATATTTCCTGAAGTTTGATAACCTACATGTACATCGTGTCCCTGTTGTACCAATCTCAAGAATGTACCTCCCATCGATATAATATCATCATCCGGGTGAGGAGAGAAGATGATGACGCGTTTTTGAGCAGGGTTTCTTCTTTCCGGGTGACGGGGGACTTCCTCCGTTGGTTTTCCGCCGGGCCATCCTGTAATGGTGTCTCTCAATCCATTGAAAACCCTCAGGTTGATGTTTCCAACCGGACCATGTTTATCCAAGAGATCGGCCAGTCCTCCGTTCAGATAATCTTCTTTGGACAACATGAGCAATGGCTTGTTGAGTTGAATGGCAAGAGCAGAAACAGCTTTTCTGATCAATTTCTCTGTCCATTTTATTTGACCAGCCAGCCAAGGTGATTCATATCTTGTCAATTTGGATGCAGATGCCTGATCTAAATGAAAAATACAATCGTGGTGTTCCTGCAATAAACTTGCTGGAATACGTTCAGTGATTTTTTCTTCTACGGATGATCGGATGATTTCTGCTTTGCTGACACCAAAAGCAAGCAGTACAATTTTTTTAGATTTTAGTATCGTTGAGAGTCCCATGGTAAGCGCCAATCTTGGAACATCTGAAATATTGCTGAACTCATAGGCATTGGCCAATCTTGTGCTATTGTCCAACGCTGCTATTCTTGTGATAGAATTTCTGCTTGATCCTGGCTCATTGAAACCGATATGTCCGTTTAAACCAATGCCTAAAATTTGCAGGTCAATTCCTCCTGCTTCATCAATTGCTCTTTCATAAGCATCAGCATAGGTATGCATGCTTGCTTTTTCTATCGTTCCATCAGGTATGTGAATATTTTTCGGGTTGATGTCAATGTGTTGGAATAAGTGTTTGTGCATGAATGTATGATAGCTCTGGGGAGCATCAGGCTTCATGGGGTAGTATTCATCCAAGTTGAACGTAATGACATTTTTGAAACTGAGTCCCTCTTCTTTGTGCAATCTCACCAGCTCTGCATAAAGTGTTTTTGGGGTAGAGCCAGTTGCCATTCCCAACACACACGACTCTTTTTTTGAAGCTTTTTCTTTGATCAACGCTGCGATCTGCTGCGCAACTTTTTTGGAAGCCGATTTACTGTCGTCGTGAATTTCAATGGGGATTTTTTCAAATGTATCAATCATTTCAACGAATTGAATCCTAAAGTTAATTAAAATATTTATAAACCCGTTGGAGCCTTATTGGAGCTTGATTTCAAAGATTTCAGGCCAGAGTTTTCCTGTAATAAATATTGTTTTTTTATCAGCGTTGTATGCGATGCCATTCAAAACTGCTCCGTTGATTTGGGCTGTTGAATTGTTTTGTGATAAGTAGGATAAATCTGATTTGCTGTTTTTCTGAAGCACATCGGTTAGGTCGATTGTGGCCACGACGTTGCCATTCTTGGGGTCGATCTTCAAAATATAATCATATTGCCATCTGTTGGCATAAATATATCCTTCGATCATTTCCAGTTCATTGAGATTGTTAACAGGGCCCATATGGTCTTTGACACTCAATATATTTTTTACCTGCATGGAATTGGGCTCAACAAAATATAATTTATCGCTTCCATCGCTGATGATGAGTGCATTGCCGTCGTTTGTTATTCCCCATCCCTGATAGTTCCAATTTTTTGTTCCTAGCAGATTGAGATTTTTTACATCATAAAGAAATATCAAATGATTCTCCCAACTGAGTTGATATACCGTATCCCTCCATACAGTAA
>JBEGMC010000035.1:0-10749 GCA_041183265.1 Bacteroidota bacterium | reverse complement strand
CATGTCAGACCCGTAGAATTGTTTTTGCTGGTAGACAATATCGGCAATGAAAAATATTCTCTTGGCTTTGATATCAATGCATTTGGAAACAGATTTTACAATCCTGCTCCCGGCAGAAATATACAATTCGGATTGATTGTCGATTTCAAGTAACACTATTTCCCGGTGCTCAATTTCTGAGCAAACAACCAGCTCAGGAGTTGGGGCTCTGCAAAAGCGTTTTTCCAACTATCATGGTTTACACCTGCGTACTCGGTATATTTTGCGTTGGGATTGGTTTTTTTGAGGATGCCATAGATCAACCTGCTGTTTGCAACTTGAATGACAGCGTCCTTGTCACCATGAAAAATCCAAATCGGCAGATTTTTTCTGTAATCTTTTAATTTGTTTGGATTCGTTGCACCGCAGATCGGAAATGCTGCTGCAAATGTTTGTGGTTTTCTCCATAACAATTCCAACGTTCCGAATCCACCCATGGACAATCCTCCTATGTACACTCTTTTTTTATCAATCTGGTTTGATTGCAACAATGTATCGATGAAGTCACTGATAAGTTTAAGAGGTTTTCTGATGGCGGCAGCATCTGAAAATTCATAGCCAGTGCTGTCTTTGAGTGAATTCTTGTTGTATTCAGACCACTTGTCGTTTGCAGGACACTGAGGGAAAATTACTATTGCTGGGAATTTTATGCGGTTCAGTGAGTCAAGAAAAACATCAGCACCCCATGTCAATTGAGCTTCGTTGTCATTGCCTCTTTCTCCAGCCCCGTGTAAAAAAATCAGCAGGGGGTATTTTTTGCTTGCATCAAAAGGGATGGGTGTGAGAATTCTGCAAGGGAGGGTGTCTTCACCCGATATAAAAAGCTGCTTTTCAAAAAGATCTTTGTTTTGTGCAATCGCAGGTGAAGAAAAAAATATGAGAAGAAGCAGGATAGAGCGAGTGATTTTCATTACTGGGTTTCTTTATATGAATGTAATCAAAATCTATGTTACAAACGTCTGGTGATGATGGGTAAAATGTTGTTTTTCCAGCTAGAAAAACTGCCTGCATTGATTTGTTTTCTTGCTTCTTTGACAAGCCATAAATAGAAAGCAAGGTTCTGGATACTTGCAATGGTGAGTCCCAATATCTCTTTGCTTTTGAGCAAATGTCTCAAGTAAGATTTTGAGTAAAAGTTTGAAACATTGTTGTCCAAAACCGGATCAATAACCGAATGATCAAATTCCCATTTTTTGTTGTCAATATGAATGATTCCCTCTGACGTGAATAGCATTGCATTTCTTCCATTTCTTGTTGGCATCACACAATCAAACATGTCTACGCCCAATGAGATGCATTCCAGTAAATCTTGCGGTGTTCCAACACCCATCAAGTACCTGGGTTTGTTTTCAGGCAGATGTTCGCATGACCATGCGCACATTTCATATATCAGGTTGGTGGGCTCACCAACGCTCAATCCTCCGATTGCATTTCCCACAGCATTTTTGGAAGCAATGTATTCGCATGAAGCTTTTCTGAGGTCTTTTTCAGTTCCGCCCTGTGCGATGGGGAATAAATTTTGATCATATCCATACAGACCTTCTGTTTCATTGAAGCGATGAAAGCATCGGTCCAGCCAGCGGTGCGTGAGTTCCATTGAATTCTTTACATATTCGTATTCACTGGGGTAAGGGGGACATTCATCGAATGCCATGATGATATCACCGCCAATCACCCTTTGTATATCCATTGCCTTTTCAGGAGTAAAAAGGTGTTTGGATCCGTCGATATGGCTTTGAAAAACCACTCCCTCTTCGTTGATTTTTCTGTTGGATGCAAGAGAAAAAACCTGGTATCCGCCGCTGTCAGTGAGAATTGGCTTTTCCCATCCGTTGAATTTGTGCAAGCCGCCAGCTGATTGCAGCACCTCCAAACCGGGTCGCAAATAGAGATGGTAGGTGTTTCCAAGAATGATGGCAGCTTTTACATTTTCCTGCAGTTGTTGTTGCGTCACAGCTTTGACAGTACCCGCTGTTCCAACCGGCATGAAGATGGGGGTTTGAATGGTGCCATGATCTGTAACGATCGTACCGGTCCTGGCTTTTGAATGTGGATCCTTTTTTTCGATCTGAAAGGCGAGTGGAGGCATGCTGCAATTTACTCAGAAAGCTTGATCAAATATGAGCAGGTTGTTTTACATTTGAAACAATAAAAATCAGTTTATGGAAACAGGCTTGTTGCATTTACATAATTTGTTGCGCTGGGTCATTTTGGTATTGCTTGTATTGTCGGTCCTGAAATCATACAACGGTTGGAAGTCAAATAAATCATTTTCAGCAGGAGACAAAAAGATCTGGTTGTTTACCATGATCTCAGCACATATCACCCTTTTATTGGGATTGTATCAGTGGACACTTGGGCGGTTTGGATTGTTTACATTCGTAAAACCAGAAGGGGTGTCGATGATGAAGGATGCCACCCTCCGATTTTATCAAATGGAACATCCTGTCACGATGATTATTGCCATTGCCCTGATAACCCTCGGATATGGGATGTCTAAAAAGTCGGTTTCCGATGCCGATAAATTCAAAAAGGCCTTCAAATACTTCTTGGTCGCCCTGGTTTTGATACTCATTTCCATCCCATGGCCATTCAGGGAAATCGGCAGGCCGCTGTTCCCTGGCATGTAAAAGGGGCGCTTTCAGGGTATATTTACAAACAATTGATAATCAGTTAATTAATTTTAGACTGGTTTGGGGGACTCCCAGGCGTTAAATAATGTCAACTTATTTTTCAAATTACGTTGATTTTCTTATCTTTGCGCTCCCAAAAACTATGGCCAAACAGGATCTCATCAAGCAGGACGGAATAATTGTAGAAGCACTCAGCAATGCAATGTTCAAAGTGAAATTGGAAAATGGGCATGAAATCCTGGCTACTATTTCAGGAAAAATGAGGATGCACTACATCCGAATTTTACCTGGTGACAAAGTAGGAGTTGAGATGAGTCCGTATGATTTGACTAGGGGCAGAATCATTTTCAGATACAAGTAAACAACACTCTTCGGAGGAAAAAATAGAGATATGAAAGTTAGAGCATCCATCAAAAAGCGTAGTGCAGACTGCAAGATTGTGCGTCGCAAAGGAAAGTTGTATGTCATCAACAAAAAGAATCCCAGATTCAAGCAACGCCAGGGTTAATCAACATTTCAAAAGCTAAAACTTAAAAACATATATGGCTCGTATTGCAGGTATAGATTTGCCAAAGAACAAAAGAGGTGAGATTGGTCTCACTTACATCTTCGGAATTGGACGTGCTACTGCACAGTACATTCTCGATAAAGCTAACATCAACTATGATAAAAAGGTGAATCAGTGGAACGACGATGAGCTGAATGCAATCAGAAACATCATCACCAATGAATTCAAAGTAGAGGGTCAGCTGCGTTCTGAGGTTCAAATGTCTATCAAACGATTGTTGGACATTGCCTGCTATCGTGGTCTTCGTCACCGTAAAGGATTGCCTGTAAGAGGTCAAAGAACCAAAACCAACTCTCGAACCAGAAAGGGTAAGAGGAAGACGGTTGCAGGTAAAAAGAAGGCGCCTAAGAAGTAATGAATAAGGTAGTGTGCGAACACTGCCTGTTTATAGATATGCACCCATTTAACTGTTCAATGCCGGAAACCAGGTGCAGGAGAGGATTGAACAGGGTCTGAAAAGATTGACAATATTTAGAGTACCTATTTAAAAAAATTATGGCCAAAGCACAACAACAGACCAGCGCCAAAGCGGCTGCTAAGAAAAGAGTGGTAAAAGTGGATAGTTTCGGAGATGCACACATCAACGCCACTTTCAACAACATCATCATCAGTTTAACCAACAAATCAGGTCAGGTGATCTCCTGGAGCAGTGCAGGTAAGATGGGATTCAGAGGTTCCAAGAAGAATACTCCATATGCTGCACAGATGGCTGCGCAGGATGCTGCAAGGGTAGCAACTGAAGCTGGACTGAAGCGAGTGGATGTATATGTAAAAGGTCCGGGTGCCGGAAGAGAAGGTGCCATTCGCGCGCTTGCAAATTCTGGAATCGAAGTGGTGATGATCAAGGACATCACTCCATTGCCGCACAATGGTTGCCGTCCTCCCAAAAAACGTCGCGTATAAACAATCATTCATAAAGGACAACAGATTCAGTTTTTTGATTTTTTCATAATCTGCTGTCTGAACTAAAAAATCAAAACAAAAAACTATGGCTCGTTACACTGGACCCAAAACAAAAATTTCGAGAATCTTCGGTGAACCCATTCTGGGCAACGGAAAGTACCTCGACAAAAACAGCAATCCTCCCGGACAGCACGGTGCGCAACGCAAACGCAAGTCACTCGGAGAATATGCTATTCAGTTGAAAGAAAAACAAAAGGCAAAATACACGTATGGTGTGTTGGAGCGTCAGTTCCGCAAGACATTTGAGGAAGCTGCCCGTCTGAAAGGTGTTACCGGCGAAAACCTCATCAAATTGTTGGAGGCTCGCTTGGACAACACAGTATACCGCATGGGAATAGCTCCATCAAGACCAGCAGCACGCCAATTGGTTTCTCACAAGCACATCATGGTAAATGACGTGGTTGTAAACATTCCGTCTTTCCAATTGAAGCCGGGTGATGTCATCACCGTTGCAGGAAAGAGCAAAGAAAGCGAAACCTTCAAAGCGTTGATGAGACCTAAGAATCCAAAAATCGGATGGGTTGATTTCAATGAGAACGCTTTGTCTGGAACCTTTGTAGCGTATCCAGAAAGGGAAAGTGTTCCTGAGAACATCAAGGAGCAACTCATTGTCGAATTGTATTCTAAATAATCTTGCCCGGGCTGATATGTCAGCTCAGGGTCTTTATATCACCCTTCTGATCCTTTTCAGAAGATTAACAAGTAAAACTGAAATTTAAATATGGCCATTTTAAATTTCCAACAACCGGAAAAAATCGTACTTCAGAAAGTAACTGATTTTGAAGCTCAATTTGAGTTTAAGCCTCTTGAACCAGGATATGGTGTTACCATTGGTAACGCACTCCGCAGGGTTCTTTTGAATTCTTTGGAAGGATATGCCATCTCTGGTATTGCCATTGAAGGTGCCGACCATGAATTTGCTACACTCAAAGGTGTGGTGGAGGACGTAACTGAAATCATCCTCAACCTCAAGCAAATCAGATTCAAGAAAATACTTGATCATGATGTACAGAACGAGAAACTGACTTTGTCTATCAAAGGAAAGTCTGAATTCACTGCTGGCATGATCGATGAAGTCACTGGAACTTTCCAGGTGATGAATCCTGAACTCTTGATTTGCAGTATGGATCCTTCAGCAAAATTGAACATTGAACTCTATATCTCTAAGGGAAGAGGATACGTTCCAGCTGAAGACAACAAGATCAAAGAAGCTCCCTTCGGATATATTCCCATCGACTCTATCTATACTCCCATCAAGAACGTAAAGTATGCGATTGAAAACACCCGTGTTGAACAGCGTACCGATTTCGAAAAACTCTTGTTGGATGTAGTTACAGACGGAACCATTCACCCCGAAGAAGCTGTCAAGCAGGCTTCTCGCATCCTGATTCAACATTTGATGATCATCACCGATGAGAACATCACATTTGACAACAAGGAAGAGAAGAAAGAAGACCTGGTTGATGAGCAAACTTTGCAGTTGAGAAAGGTGTTGAAGACTCCTTTGGAAGATTTGGATCTTTCCGTTCGTGCTTTCAATTGCCTGAAGGCTGCGAAAATCAACAGCTTGAGCCAACTGGTTCAATATGAGCAGGAAGATTTGATGAAGTTCAGAAACTTCGGACAAAAATCACTTTCTGAAATTGAGCAGGTATTGCAGGAGCGTGGACTCCATTTCGGTATGGATCTTGCGAAGCTGGGTATCGATGTAGATGAGTTTTAATCAATTATCATAAACAGGCTGTAATTCCTGACACGGTACAGCTTTAAAACAAACAGTCATGCGTCACGGAGACAAAATCAACAACCTAGGCCGTAAAAAGGCCCACCGCGAGGCCCTCATGGGTAACCTTGCCAGTCAGCTGATCACGTACAAAAGAATTGTTACAACCCTTGCGAAAGCAAAAGCGTTGAGAACTTTCATCGAGCCGTTGATCACCAAAACCAAAAAATCAGCGAGCAAAGAGCAAATCATGCACAACCACCGCATTGTTTTCTCTTATTTGCAAGATAAATCTGCTGTAAAAGAACTTTTCACCAACATTGCTCCCAAAGTAGCTGGTCGTCCAGGTGGATATACCAGAATCATCAAGCTCGGTATTCGCTTGGGTGACAACGCTGAGAGAGCCATGATTGAGTTGGTTGACTTCAATGAAATCTACGGCAAAGGAAAAGGCGAAGCAGCAGCTCCAGCCAAGAAAACCAGAAGAAGCGGCGGTGCCAAAAAGAAAGCAGCAACAGCAGAAGCTCCAGCGGCTGAAGCACCTGCAGCAACAACTGAAGAATCATCCGCATCAGAATAAGAAAATGTTGATAAATTATCATTTGAAAGGCAGGTCATTTGACACTGCCTTTTTTATTTTGTAAAAAATTAGCAAATGCCCACTCAAGAAACAAATACGGTCCCTGCAGTCCTGGTGCTGGAAGACGGAATGGTTTTTCACGGAAAGTCTTTTGGAAAAATCGGGACCACCTCAGGTGAGCTGTGTTTCAATACGGGAATGACCGGTTACCAGGAAGTCTTTACCGATCCCAGCTATTATGGGCAGGTGCTGATCATGAACAATGTTCATACTGGAAATTATGGTGTGAAGCCTGAAGATGTGGAGAGCGATACTGTCAAAATCAAAGGATTGATAGGAAGAAACCTGGAAGAGAAATACAGCAGGCTCATGGCGAATGATTCACTGCAGCATTACCTCCTTGAGCAAAACATAGTTGCAATCCAAGATGTCGACACGCGCGCACTCGTAACGCACATACGTGAAAAAGGTGCGATGAACTGCATCATATCATCTGAAATAACTGATATTCAGCAATTGAAGCATGCATTGAAAGAGGTGCCTTCCATGGACGGGCTCGAACTTGCTTCTCTTGTAACGACAGACAAGGTGTATCACGTGGGTGACCCTGCTGCATCCATCAGAATAGCAGTATTGGATTTCGGTGTGAAGAGAAACATCATCAAATGCATGGCAGACAGGGGAGCATACGTCCGTGTACATCCTGCTAAAACTTCTTTCGAAGAGCTGATGCAATTTGAGCCCCATGGGTTCTTTATTTCCAATGGTCCTGGTGATCCATCAACCATGTCATATGCAGTTGAAACCGTCAAGAAAATATTGGAAACCAAGAAGCCTGTATTTGGTATTTGCCTCGGGCATCAGCTTTTGGCACTTGCGAACGATATTCCGACATTCAAAATGCATCACGGTCACCGTGGCTTGAACCATCCTGTTAAAAATCTGATGACCGGACTCTGTGAGATCACTACACAGAATCACGGCTTTGCTGTTGACCCGGAAGCCGTGAGAAAATCCGACAAAATTGAAATCACACATATCAATTTGAACGATGATTCTATTGAAGGAATACGTTTAAAAGACAGACCTGCTTTTTCGGTACAATATCATCCAGAAGCCACTCCTGGTCCGCATGACAGCCGATACCTCTTTGATGATTTTATTCAATTGATCAATAATAACTAGATTTGCTCCATTGAAAAAGATCACCATCATCAACGGTCCCAATCTCAATCTGCTGGGCAAAAGAGAAACATCTGTTTACGGATCAGAATCTTTTGAATCCTTTTTAGAGAAATTAAAAACTGCCAATCCGGATGTTGACATTCATTATGTGCAAAGCAACATAGAAGGAGAATTGATCGATGCAGTTCAAACATTTGGTTTTTCTGGGAATGGCATCATCATCAATCCTGGAGGATATACGCACACATCAGTTGCTTTGGGGGATGCGATCGCAGCAGTTTCTGTACCTGTCATTGAAGTGCATATTTCGAATATCCAAGCGAGGGAGGAGTTCAGAAAGATTTCCCATATCTCCGCAAAGGCAAGAGGAACCATTGCAGGCCTGGGCCTAGACGGTTATGCCTTGGCCCTTGATTATCTACAACGTCTTTGATATTTTTACTTTGACATCCCGGCTCTGATCACATTCAGTGCTCCACCTGCCTTGAACCACTCGATCTGTTGTTCATTGTAGCTATGGTTGGCTTGAATGGTATCTGATGATCCGTCTTTGTGATGCAATACTACTTCCAACGCTTTTCCTGCTGTGAAACTGGTGAGTCCAACTACATCAATGCTGTCATCCTCCTGTATCTTGTTGTAATCATCCTTGTTTGCAAATGTCAATGCCAGCATTCCTTGCTTTTTCAGGTTGGTTTCATGAATGCGCGCGAATGATTTAACCATCACCACACGTACACCAAGGTGGCGAGGTTCCATGGCAGCGTGTTCTCTGGAAGAACCTTCACCATAGTTTTCGTCACCAATCACAATCGAACCAATATTGGCAGCCTTGTAGGCTCTTTGTGTGGAAGGAACTGTTCCGTATTCTCCTGTCAATTGATTTTTAACGGAATCAGTTTTATCATTGAAGAAGTTGACTGCCCCAATCAGCATGTTGTTGCTGATATTGTCCAGGTGACCGCGGAATTTCAACCAAGGTCCGGCCATTGAAATATGGTCAGTAGTACATTTACCTTTTGCTTTGATCAGCAGCTTCAAACCTTTCAAATCTGTTCCTTCCCATGCTGCAAAAGGGTAGAGCAGCTGCAAACGCTTGCTGTCTTCCTTTACATTGATTTGAACCTTGCTGCCATCTTCGGCTGGAGCCTGGTACCCTGCATCTTCAACTGAAAAACCTTTCTTGGGCAATTCATCTCCTGTAGGGGGATCCAATTTTACTTGTTCGCCTTTTTCATTGGTGAGGGTATCGGTGATGGGATTGAATGTTAGATCACCTGCGATGGCGAGGGCGGTGACCAACTCAGGACTCGCAACGAAGGCGAGGGTATTGGGATTTCCGTCTGCTCTCTTCGCAAAATTTCTATTGAAAGAATGTACGATGGTATTGCGCTCTTGTTTCTCAGCACCCATGCGATCCCACATACCAATGCAAGGTCCACATGCATTGGCAAATACCGTTGCTCCGATCTGAGCGAAAGTATCAAGGTATCCATCACGCTCGATGGTGTAACGTACGAGTTCTGATCCGGGTGTTATGGTAAATTCAGCTTTTGTTTTCAACCCTTTTTCTGCTACTTGTTTTGCAAGACTCACCGCGCGGCTGATGTCTTCGTAAGAGGAGTTGGTGCAACTTCCGATCAAACCAACTTCCACTTTGGTGGGCCAATTGTTTTTGGCAGCAGCTTCTTTCATTTGAGAAATGGGCGTAGCCAAATCTGGTGTAAATGGACCGTTCAAATGAGGTTCCAATTCACTCAAATTGATCTCGATGACTTTATCAAAATATTTTTCTGGATTTGCATATACTTCTGGATCGCCAGTTAAGTATGATTTTACCTGATCTGCAGCATCAGCCACTTCAGATCTTCCTGTTGAACGCAGGTATCTGGCCATGCTTTCATCATATCCAAATGTAGATGTCGTCGCTCCAATCTCAGCACCCATGTTGCAAATGGTTCCTTTACCGGTACAACTCATGCTGGTGGCACCTTCTCCAAAATATTCAACAATGGCATTGGTTCCTCCTTTTACGGTCAGAATGCCTGCAACCTTCAGAATGACATCTTTGGGAGATGTCCATCCATTCAACTTGCCGGTCAACTTAACGCCAATCAATTTAGGCATCAGCAATTCCCAGCTCAATCCCCTGCCATGACATCACATGCATCAGCACCACCCACACCAATGGCAATCATACCCAATCCACCTGCATTCACAGTATGAGAATCGGTTCCAATCATCATCCCGCCTGGGAATGCATAGTTTTCCAACACCACCTGGTGGATGATTCCAGCTCCAGGTTTCCAAAATCCGATTCCATATTTATTGGAAATAGAGGAGAGGAAATTATATACTTCATCATTTTCAGTGATGGCTTTCTGCAAATCTGCCTTGCTTTCGTCTTTCGCCACAATCAAATGGTCGCAGTGCACCGTTGAAGGAACGGCTACTTTCTTCCTGCCCGTTGTATCAAATTGCAACAATGCCATTTGAGCGGTAGCGTCCTGCATGGCAACCCTGTCGGGAGCAAAATCCACATAGGCTTTTCCCCTCTCAAAATCTTTGATGTCAACTCCTTTCCACAAGTGCGCGAAAAGAATTTTCTCCGCAAGCGTGAGAGGTCTTCCCAAAGCTTTTTTGGCAGCATCTACTTTTGCGGGCATTTCACTGTACGTCTTCTTGATGAGGTCTAAATCGAATACCATGGCATATATTTTTAAGCACCGCAAAATTAATCATTTCGGAAGCCCTTACCAACTGTTCGTGGAATAAAGGGGATTTTTTATATTTGATACATGAACAAAATGAGGGACTTCATCGAATGGCATGTTTTTGGGGTGTGTACCCGCATCGGGGAGCTCTTCGGGATCCCTACAACGACCATCCGTAAGTACTTCATATACATATCATGCCTTACGTTTGGGTCTCCCGCCATTTTCTATCTCATATTCGCTTTCTGGATGAATATCAAGCGCTATTTCATCGAGTCCAGGCGAAATCCCGTCCGGTATAATTAAAGAACGGATTTCCGAATTTTTACAAGTTGTTTCAACAA
>JBEGMC010000034.1:0-89344 GCA_041183265.1 Bacteroidota bacterium | reverse complement strand
CACCAGGAGGGGCTGGGAAATGAATCTGAATAATTCAAACAGTCTTTTTCTCAATATGATGTAACCGACTGAAAGCAATACTACCCAGAGCAATGCAATACCGATCAGAAAATACAAGAGGTATTGTCCATAAAAAATAAACACATCCAGTCCTTTCACAGCAATCACGGCTGCAATGGCACCAAAAACACCCAAGGGTGCAACATTCATCACATAACCCACCATTTTAAGAATGATATGGGCCACCGCATCCAGTGCCTTGACGATGGATTTCCCTTTCTCTCCCAACGCTGTTGTACCCACACCAAAGAAGATGCTGAAAACAACCAACTGCAGAATTTCATTCTGGGCCATTGATTCGATAAAGCTTTTGGGAAATACGTGTTCGATGAATTTCTGAAGTGAGAACTCCTGTGTCTTGCCAATCAAATCCTTTGCTCCCTCCACATCTGCTGTATCCAGATTGATGGCAGCTCCAGGTTGAAAAAAATTGACAAGCACCATTCCAAGCAATAAACTGATCAATGAGGCAGAAACAAACCACAACAGTGCTTTCCCCCCAACACGTCCAACAACCGAAAGATCTCCCAATTTTGCAATGCCTACCACAAGTGTCGTAAAAACCAGCGGGGCAATCACCATCTGAACCAAACGCAAGAAAACAGTGGTCAGCAGTTTGATGTTGGTGGAAAATGATTTAATGGATGCAGGATCAGCTTGGGTATGTACCAGGTATCCTGTTAAAATACCCAATGCCATTGCGATCAGGATATAGGTAGTAAGCTTGGATGAAACACCTTTCATGGCAGGGCTTTCGTTTAAAAATGAGATCGTAAAATAAAGGATTTAGGCGGATTTTTGAATTTTATTTGAATTGTAAAAAAACCCATCGAATAGAATAATTAGCTATTTTTAAAACCTACAAAATCTGTCAACTAAACCAATTGTATGAGTTTATTTAGAAAAAAATCACTTTCTGCACTTTTATCTCAGGCAGATGATTCAGAGAAGGGCTTGAAAAGAACACTGGGACCTGCAAACTTGATTGCATTGGGAATCGGTGCCATCATCGGAGCGGGATTGTTTGTAAGGACAGCTGCAGCTGCGGGACAAGCTGCGGGTCCGGCAGTAACACTTTCGTTTATTGTTGCTGCGATTGGTTGTGCATTCGCGGGACTCTGTTATGCGGAATTTGCGTCAATGATTCCAGTTGCAGGAAGCGCATATGCTTACTCCTATGTAACCATGGGTGAATTGGTTGCTTGGATCATTGGATGGGCACTCATCATGGAATATGCATTGGGTGCTGCAACCGTTTCCATCGCATGGAGCGAATACCTCAATAAATTGCTCGGAGGGGCCATCCCCTATGAATGGTCGCATTCTCCCTTTGAAAGTTATACCGATTCAGCCGGCATCCTGCATCAGGGAATGATCAATGCACCTGCGTTGATTATCCTCCTGTTGCTCACCATGCTGCTGATCAAGGGGACGCAGGAATCAGCCTTCGTAAATGCCATCATCGTATTTATCAAAGTTGCCATTGTACTTCTATTCATTGCCATCGGATGGAAATTCATTCGTCCGGAGAACCACATTCCATACATGATCCCTGCTGACACTTTGCCCGTCACAGATCAAGCTGGCAAAGTGATTGCAGATTACAGCGGATGGAATAAACATGGTTGGGGCGGAGTGCTGGGTGGCGCTGCGATTGTATTTTTTGCCTTCATTGGATTTGATGCGGTTTCAACTGCAGCACAGGAAGCAAAGAATCCAAAGCGAGATATGCCCATTGGCATTTTAGGTTCGCTGGTGGTTTGTACCATATTGTATATTCTCTTCGGTCATGTTTTGACAGGTGTTGCCAATTGGCAGGACTTTGTTGATCCAGAGAAAGGAAGAGAAGCATCGGTTGCATATGCCATTTCAACGTACATGACCGGATACAGCTGGCTTGCATCTGCAGTTACTGTTGCCATCCTAGCCGGATTTTCATCAGTAATCCTTGTTATGCTCATGGGACAGAGCCGAATTTTTTATACCATGAGCAACGATGGATTGATACCAAAAAGTTTTGGCGATTTGCATCCCAAATTCAAAACACCTTACAAGTCAAACTGGATTCTCTTCTTTTTTGTGGGAGCGTTTGCAGCTTTTGTACCCGGACATGTTGCGGGTGACCTGACAAGTTTCGGAACCTTGTTTGCTTTTGTATTGGTCAGTTTGGGTGTTTGGATTTTGAGAGTAAAAGAACCAAACATAGAAAGACCATTTAAAACTCCAATGGCTCCGGTCGTTGGTGTACTGGGTGCAATCATTTGCACAGCAATGATCGTTGGACTGGACAAGCAAACATTGACTGTTGCATTTGGATGGATGCTGTTGGGCCTCCTGGTCTACTTCCTCTACAGCAGAAAACACAGCAAACTTCAATAATCAATTGAATGAAAAATGAAATCCCGGTTACCATCGATAACCGGGATTTTTTTTACATATCACAGAAGCCTTAATTTTGCTGACTTTCATTAAAACAGAAAATCATGGGAAGGATATTTGAAGTAAGGAAATCGACGATGTTTGCCAGATGGGATAGAATGGCCAAGCAATTTACACGCATAGGCAAAGAAATTGCCATCGCAGTAAAGGCAGGCGGCCCAGATCCCAATACCAACCCTGCTTTGCGCAGATGTTTTCAGAATGCGAAAAGCGTGAACATGCCCAAGGACAGAGTGGAAGCTGCGATCAAAAGAGCAATGGGCAAAGAGATGGAAAATTATGAAGAGATCCTGTATGAAGGATATGGCCCGCATGGTGTGGCTATTTTAGCTGAGACTGCCACAGACAATCATGTGAGAACCGTCGCAAATATCAAATCACATTTCAACAAAGGAAATGGTGCCATGGGTACCAGTGGAAGCGTGAGTTTTCAATTCAAGAAAATGGGCGTTTTCAAATTGAAAAACGAAGGAGTGAATCCGGAGGATTTGGAACTGGAGCTGATTGATTTCGGATTGGAGGAATTGGGTGAGAGCACCAACGACGCGGGAGAAGCCATTCTGGTGATTCGTTGCGCATTCAATGATTTTGGAAACATGCAGAAGGCATTGGAGGAAAAAAATATTGCCACTATCAGCGCAGAGGTTGAGTGGATCCCTTTGAACCTGATTGAATTGGGGGAAGAAGAGGCACAAGAAGTGCTAAAGCTTGTTGATAAATTAGAGCAGGACGAAGATGTGCAAAAAGTATTTCACAACTTGAAATAAATTTTCACTATTCCTGCATCATTGATAGAACGTCTTCAACAATTTGTTCAAGATTAGGTTTGGAGAAATAATCGCCGTCGCTTCCATAGGGAGGCCGATGTTCTTGAGCTGTCAGCATTCTGGGTGCTGCGTCCAACCACTTGTATCCACCCTGTTTTTCAATTACTTCACTGAACATAAAAGACGTTGCTCCGCCTGGAACATCTTCGTCAACAAACAGAATGCGGTTGGTCTTTTTAAGTGAGTCAACTATTTTGTGGTGTATATCAAAAGGCAACAGGGTTTGCACATCAATCACTTCAACATCAACCTGATGGTGCTGGAGCAAGTCCGCTGCCTCTTCCACAATTCTAAGTGTTGAGCCATAAGATACAATGGTAATATCCTTGCCTTCTTTGATGATTTCAGGAACTCCCATCGGCAATGTGTATTCCAATAACTGAGAGGGTAATTTTTCTTTCAAGCGATAGCCGTTGAGGCATTCGATGATCAGTCCCGGGTTCTTTCCTTTCAGCAATGTATTGTAAAACCCAACTGCCTGCACCATGTTTCTGGGCACACATACATAAAATCCTTTGAGCGCATTGATGATCAATCCCATCGGTGAACCACTGTGCCAGATTCCCTCTAAACGGTGACCACGGGTTCTTACAATGATGGGGGCAATTTGTTTACCTGCAGATCTGTAATGGAGAGAAGCTGCATCATCACTCAACACCTGCAAACCGAACATCAAGTAATCAAGGTATTGAATTTCTGCGATGGGTCTCAATCCACGCATGGACATACCCAGTCCCTGACCCATGATGGACAATTCACGAATACCTGTATCAAAAATTCTTTCCGATCCGTGTTTCTGTTGCAAACCTGCGAAACCTTGGTTTACATCTCCAATCATACCCAAGTCTTCTCCAAAAGCAACAACACGTGGATCTGTGGAGAAAAGCTCGTCAAAATAACGGTTCAGTATTTCATATCCGTTTAAAACAGGCGATTCATCATGATACTGCAAAACAGGAAGATGCGCAGGTCCAACCATTCCATCTTCACAATAGAGATGGGAATTGTACAACTGTTTGTTTTCGGTTTTAAGTTGTGTAAGATATTGCTCGATGTCCTGTACAAGATTTTTATTTTGAGCATAAGCTGCTGTATGGAACAGCGTGCTCATGATATCCCTTCTGAATGGGGCTGGATTGTTTTTTAATTCATCCAACAGGGTTGAGACCTTCTCATTGGATTCATAGGCAAGAAAATTGGTCAGCAAATCTGCCGCTGTTTCCTTTTGCTGCTGAATGGGCGCATCATATAATTTCCAGGTTTCAATCCTGCATTGATTTACATATTGCTTGGCTGTTTCCTCAATTTTCTCAACGGTTGCCGCTTCTGCCAATCCATTGTCGATGATCCATGAACGCAGTTGTGTAAGACAGTCCCAGTTCCTCTCCCACTGTAAACGTTCAGGTGATTTGTAACGTTCGTGGCTTCCGGAAGTGGAATGCCCCTGCGGTTGTGTCAGTTCTTCAACATGAAACAATACCGGCACATGTTGTTTTCTTGCCAAGGATATCCCCTCTTCAAACAATTCACACATCTGCGCATAATCCCATCCTTTCACTTTATAGATCAGCATCCCATTGCTGTTCTTTTGTTTTTCAAAGCCAGACAATGCTTCTGATACAGACCCTTTGACTGTTTGAAATTCTTTTGGCACGGAGATGCCGTATCCATCATCCCATACAAACACAACCAATGGAACCTGTGAAACAGCAGCAGCATTCATGGTTTCCCAAAAATGACCTTCGCTGGTGGAGGCATCGCCGATGGTGCAGAAAACAACTTCATTCCCCTGATTGGAAAATTTTTGCTGCTCCTGCAGGGATGCAACTTTTCGATAGATTCTCGAGGCATATGCGAGTCCCAATGCCTTTGGAAAATGTCCGGCCGTGGGTGCCAATCCAGCTGCAAGATTTTTAATTTTTGCCAAATCAAGGAAGTCGCCATTTTCTGCCAACATGGGAGTGCAGAAATGAGAGTTCATGTTTCTTCCTGCGCTGTGTGGATCATTGTTGATATCCGGATCTGCATAGAGTTGGGAGAAAAATTCATTGATGGTTGCAGCGCCGGTTGCAAATGCAAAAGTCTGGTCTCTGTAATACCCTGCATAAAAATCACCTGGCTTGAAGAATTTAGCCATGGCGATTTGAGGAACTTCTTTTCCGTCGCCAAAAATGCCAAACTTTGCTTTTCCTGTCAGGACCTCTTTCCTTCCCAACAGGCTGGCCTGTCGGCTTTCGTAGGCAATTCTGTAATCTTCTAGGACGGTTGTCTTGAATGCATCAAAAGACAACTCCTGCACCTGACGTTCAGCCATTAGATTAGGGTCCATGCGACAAAACTAACCCCTTTTTTCAATAAAAAAACAGCGATAAAAAACAGTGAATAAGTTCTCGGAAATACTACTTTTTCTGCTGTTTTGCGTAGTCATCAGCAGAGAGCACTTCACCTGAAATTTTGAGTTCAACGGGGGCATCTATTCCCTTGACTTTTACAAAAACAGTTTTCTCGAAAGGTCCAGGTGCAGCTGCATTGAAACCAGCTTTCACTTTGTCAGATTGAGACTTCATGACAGGTTTTTGAGGCCATGTAGGTGTTGTACATCCACACGATGCAGTAGCATTCTCAATAACAAGCGGCTGACTGGAAACATTGGTGAAGCTGAAGTCGTGTGTAACAGGAACACCCTGCTTGATTTTCCCAAAATTGTGTTTGGTTTCAGAGAATTTGATCACCTTCTCAGCTGTCTGAGAAAATCCAGCAACAGCAATGGTCAAAACGAGCAGCGATAACAATATCTTTTTCATGGTAGGTTGTTTTATTCTGTTTCCAAAAGTAATGCTTTTCAAATGTACGAATCCTTTCCATTGAAAGCTTTTTGACTAATTTTACGTTATGTTAAAACCATCCTTGCGCGGCGAAAACATGCCCGCGTCACCCATCAGAAAACTCGTGCCTTTTGCCGAAGCAGCAGAAAAAAAAGGCACCAAAGTGTTGTATCTCAATATTGGTCAGCCTGATATTGAAACACCGCCAACCATCATGAATGCTGTGAAGCAAGCCAATATACCTATCCTCGCATACAGCCACAGCGCAGGGAATATATCATACCGCAAAAAACTGACAGGATATTACAAAAAGCTGGGGATTGATGTTTCCAGTGAGCAAATCATCGTAACATCTGGAGGCAGTGAAGCAATTGTATTTGCAATGATGTCTTGCATGGATCAGGGTGATGAAATCATTATTCCTGAACCATTTTATGCAAACTACAATGGATTTGCAGTGATGGCTGGTGTGAAAATTGTTACTGTTACAGCAAAGATTGAAAATGGATTTGCATTGCCTCCTATTGAAGCCATTGAAACATCCATTACACCAAAAACCAGGGCCATTCTCATTTGCAATCCCAACAATCCAACCGGTTATTTATACAGTCATCAGGAAATGATGCAATTGGAAGAAATATGTCTGCGTCATCAACTCTTTCTGATTTCAGACGAAGCTTATCGTGAATTTACATACGAAGGAACCGCCTCCAGTGCATTGCAATTGAAAAAAATCGAAGAACAGGTAGTGGTGGTGGATACCATTTCCAAGAGATATTCTGCCTGTGGAGCCAGGATTGGTGCGTTTGTCACCAAAAACAAGGAACTCTATGCGGCTGCCATGAAATTTGCGCAGGCAAGATTGAGTCCACCTGGACTCGCACAGATCCTGGGAGAGGCAGCGGTTGACTTGCCGGATGATTATTTTAATGCCCCCAAAGCTGCCTATCAATCAAGAAGGGACTTGCTGGTGAAGCGACTCAATAATATGCCAGGTGTATTTTGTCCGAATCCCGGTGGCGCGTTTTATGTCGTTGCAAAACTCCCCATTGATGACGGAGACAGGTTCTGTCAATGGATGCTGGAATCATTTTCACACAATGGAAAGACGGTGATGATGGCTCCCGCAAGTGGATTTTACAATACACCAGGATTGGGCAAGAACCAGGTCCGCATGGCCTATGTCATCAACAATGAAAACATTGATGCAGCGATGGACTGTCTGGAACAGGCGTTGAAAGTATATCCGGGACGAGTGGATTAATATTTATTGATCAGGAATACTCCTCCGATCACCAATACAGATCCTGCAAGGGCATAGGTCTCGATTTTTTCACCCAATATCAGGACGGATAGCACCATGGCAAAGACGGGAATCAGATTGTTGAAAACAGATGTTTTCACCGCACCTATTTTTTGGATTCCTTCATAATACCAAACAAATCCCAATACCGTTCCGCAAATTCCCAGGTAAGCGATGGCAACCCATACCAATGGATTGATTTCTGTTGGGAATTTTTCAAAGGGAGCAAAAAGCGCCAACAAACAACATCCAAGCAACGTTGCCCAAGTAGAGGCCTGCAAAGGGGTAGTCGTTTTCAACGCATCACCCGCATAAAAAGTATACAATGCCCAACAAATGGGACATCCTAACATGAATGCATCTCCCCAACTGAATCCTTTTAATATATCTGCTGGATTCCCCCTTGAAATAACAATGGACAATCCGATCAGAGAAAGCAACATTCCGACAACTTTCACTGTATTTATTTTCTTTTTGTCTCGCACAGATGTCATGATCAACACAAGAACTGGATTCAAAGAAACAATCAAAGCACCATGACTTGCTTCAACAAGTCTCAATCCGTTGAAGAAAAAATAACTGTAACCGAAAATTCCTGTGATGCCCAAAATAAGCAGTTGCTTAAACTGTTTTCTGTTGATATGGAATGCATGTTTATTTTGGAGCCATACCATGGGAATCAAAAACAACAAAGCAAAAATATACCTGAAAGTCGCCCCGGTAAAAGACCCAAATACCTGTGCTGCCATGCGGGTTGCGATGAATGTTCCTCCCCACATGATTGCCACAAGTATCAGTTTAATGTATATCACGCCGCGAAGGTAACATAAAGTAGCCGATGGATCAGTGCGTGATCATAGCCTTGATCAAATTGCTTTTCTGATTGAAGAGCATTGAAAAATCGTGGTGAACATTTTCAAATTTCAATCTATGGGTAATCATTTCATCAACAGTGACATCACCGGTTCGAAGTGCATCTATCACTGCCATAAAATCATCCTTTGAAGCATTTCTGCTGCTCATCAGGGTTGCCTCGCGTTTGTGAAATTGAGGATGATTTATTTTGATATCACCCTGTTGAAGTCCAACCAAGACGTACCTTCCGGCATGAGACAAAAAATAGATGGAATCATTGATGGCAGACAAATTCCCAGTTGCATCAAAAATAACAGAGGGCATATTTCCATTTGTACAATCAATTAATTTGTCCACCATATTTTCCTTGGATGGATCTATGCAAACAATATCCGGAATATTTTTTCGACAATAGTCCGCCCTGAATGGAATGGTTTCAGCAAGTATCAATTTTACTTGGTAAGCTGACAGAAATTGCAGCAATCCAATGCCAATTGGACCTGCACCTATTACCAAGACATGATCTTCCTTTTTTATTGCTGCTCTTCTCACCGCATGTGCGCCAATTGCGAGCGGTTCAATCATTGCAATTTGGTCGAGTGATAAACCGTTTGCTTGAATCAGCAAATGATTAGGGACAGATAAAAATTCACACATGCCTCCATCTTCATGCACGCCCATTACACTCAAAGTTGAACAACAATTTGTCTTACCCTGTTTACACGCAAAGCAGTCACCGCAATATTTATACGGCATAATAGCAAGCTGATCGCCTTTTGAAAAACCCGCTGCATCTCCTTCAACATATGCTGCAGCCAACTCGTGTCCCAATACCCTGGGATAAGAAAAATATGGTTGTTCTCCCTTGAAAGCATTTAAGTCGGTCCCGCAAATTCCAATCTGTTTTATCTTAACGATTGAATGTCCGCTTGCAAGATTCGGATAATCTTTTTCCTGTATCTCAAATTCACCCGGACGAATACAAACAATTGCTTTCATGCTGACTGAAAAGTAATAAAAAGATTTAAATTGTACTACAAACATTTCTCATGAAAAGAATCGTTCTGCTCTTAGCATTGATGATATATACAATCCATGATTTTGCCCAGGTATCAAAAATGCCCGCTTATCCGCTCATCACACATGACCCCTATTTCAGCATTTGGTCATTCAGTGACAATGCAAATGAAAGCAATACAAGGCATTGGACCGGAAGAGAACATGCTATTTTGATCACAGCTGATGTCGATGGAGTGATGTACCAGTTGATGGGGAAAAAAGAGCGTGAGGAGACGGCAAATGCAAAGCAAGTATCATTAAATGTTACAGGCACTTCGACACAATATCAATTTGACTGCGGAGGAACATTGATTGAAGTTGATTTTTTATCCCCCTTGATTGCGGAAGACCTGAATCTTTTTTCCAGACCCGTTTCTTATATTGATTTTTCATCCAACAACAAGGATGGAAAAAAACACACGATCCAGATCGATGTAAAAATCAGCAGCGATATAGCGGTCAATGAAAAAAATGAACCGGTTGTTTTTTCAAATGGCAATCACCAAGCCATCAACTTTGTAAAAGTTGGAAGCAGCGAACAGAAAGTACTTGGCAAGAAAGGAGACAATGTGAGAATCAATTGGGGATATGGATATTTGGCATCGGTCGACAAACAAACAAAATTAAGTAGCCAAAATAATTATTTGTCGGCCGCCTTTGTGCTCACAACAAACAACAATCTAAGTTCTCGGAACTATTTGATGCTTGCTTATGACGATCTGTATTCTATTCAATATTTTGGCGACAACTTGGAAGCATGGTGGAAGAAACAGCATGGAAGCATTGAAAATCTCCTTGCAACAAGTGCAAAGGAGCATGCGACCATTGTTGCAAGGTGCAAAGCATTTGATCAAAAGCTATACACTGATGCCTTGCAAGCAGGAGGTAAAAATTATGCTGAATTATGTGTTGCCTCCTATCGTCAATCACTTGCAGCGCACAAGCTGGTCAGAGGCAAAAACAATGAGGTATTGTTTCCACAGAAAGAAAATTTCAGCAACGGGTCGATTTGGACAGTGGATGTCACTTATCCATCAGCCCCTTTGACATTGATATACAATCCAGCGCTATTAAAGGGCATGGTTGAGCCTTTGATTGTGTACAGCGAAAGTAGCAAATGGACAAAACCCTTTGCTGCGCATGATCTCGGCACTTACCCATTGGCCAATGGTCAAACCTATCCCGAGGACATGCCTGTTGAAGAGGCAGGTAATATGATTTTATTGTCAGCTGCGATTTGCAGAGCCGAAAAGAGTTTTTCATTTGCCAACAATCATTGGAAAACCCTGACGCAATGGGTTGAATTTTTGGTGAGGGATGGATTCGATCCGGCAAATCAGCTCTGCACCGATGATTTCGCAGGGCATTTGGCACGCAATGTCAATTTATCAATGAAAGCCATCACTGGGATCGGTGCATACGCACAAATGGCAAAAGGCATTGGAGACACAAAAACTGCATCAAAATACGATGCAATAGCAAAGGAGTATGCATCAAAGTGGATTGCCATGGCTGATGAGGGTGATCATTTTGCGTTGACATTTGACAAGAACAATACCTGGAGCCAGAAATACAACCTGGTTTGGGACAAACTACTGAAGTTGAATTTGTTTCCCAATGCCGTGTATGAAAAGGAGATCAAATATTATTTGACCAAGCAACAATCATTTGGACTTCCATTGGACAGCAGAAAAACTTATACCAAGAGCGATTGGATACTGTGGACAGCCACCCTTGCTGGCAATAAAAAAGATTTTGATGCACTGATTGATCCCGTTCATCGTTTCATGACTTCTACTCCTACCAGGGTGCCTCTGAGTGACTGGCACGAAACCACCAACGGGAAACAAGTTGGATTTCAGGCAAGAAGTGTCGTAGGTGGATATTTCATCAAGTTGCTCGAACAGAAATGGAGATGAAAAAACATCTAATTTTTATGAAAAAGATACTTGTAACAATATCGCTGGTTTTTCAAATAGGGTTTGCCAGTCACGCGCAAATGAATTCAATCGTTGCAGAAACAGAATTCGGAAAAGTCTCAGGACTTCTTACGAATGATGGGAAAATAAAAGTTTTCAAAGGAATTCCTTTTGCCGCACCACCAGTAGGAGAACTGCGTTGGAAAAAACCAATGCCCCCAGTTCCATGGAAAGATGTTCGGATTTGCACAACATTCAGTGCCAGTCCCATGCAACCAAAACCAACCCCTTTCTTTGTATGGACAGAAGAATATCTGATACCGACAGCACCTATCAGTGAGGATTGTTTGTACTTGAATATCTGGACCAGCAGTAAAGAAAAACAAAAGAAAAAACCCGTTTTGGTTTGGATTTATGGAGGGGGCTTTACAAGTGGCGGCAGTGCTTGCCCCATTTACGATGGCGAATCATTTGCAAGAGAAGATGTTGTATTTGTGAGCATCAATTACAGAGTTGGCATATTCGGATTTTTTGCTCACCCGGATATGAATGTAAACAACGATGGACTGGGTTCTGGAAATTTCGGTCTTCTCGATCAGATTGCTGCGTTGAAATGGGTTAAAAATAATATTTCAAAATTTGGAGGTGATCCGGAAGATGTTACAATAGCTGGTCAATCTGCAGGATCCATGAGCGTGAATTGTCTGGTTGCATCTCCTCTTGCGAAAGGACTCTTTAAGAAGGCCATCGCACAAAGTGGTGCAAATTTTACACGTGGCAATTTGACCAAAGAGCTTGCTAACGAAGCAGGTCAACGATTTGCATCCCAGTTCGGGAAATCCACATTGAATGAGATGCGAAGTATCCCAGCCGATGAATTGATGAAAAAGTCAGCTGGCATCAGAGGTCCTTACATTGACGGTGTTGTTCTGCCTCAACATATTTTGGATATATTTCAAGGCAAGAAAGAGAATAAAATAATATTGTTGACAGGGTGGAATCAGGACGAGGGTTTATTGATGGGCAAACCCAAAAATGCTCTCGCATATAAAGAGGATATCGCCAAACAATTCTCTGTACATTCAGAAAAACTGCTGAAATACTACCCGGGCCGCAATGATGAAGATGCTGCATTATCCCAAAAAAATATGTCAAGAGACATGACTTTTGGTATGCAAAATTTTGTTTGGAGCAACATGGCTGTTGAGAACGGATCAACCGTTTTTGTGTATAGATTCAAGAGGTTGGTTCCAGAAAATAAAGCGGGAAGTCAATTCAGTGCTTTTCACACAGGGGAAGTCCCCTATGCCTACAACAACTTAAAATTTGTTCACCGACCATTTGACCAAGCTGATTTTAGACTGGCCAATACCATGTCAACTTACTGGATCAACTTCATCAAAACAGGAAATCCAAATGGAAATGAATTGCCAATTTGGAATACTTACACACGTCAGGGAAAATCAATCATGCTATTTGACAAAGAAACGAAGCCTAGTCAATTAGAGGATGGAGCTGCATTGGAGAATCTTCAATTCGCTGCAACAAAAAACAACTAAGTAATGAAATTCAATAAAATTGTCATACTACTTTCTGCACTTGCGGTTATTCACCATCCGTCATTTGCTCAAAAAAAGACCCCTTTTCAAAGTGAAATAGATGCATTCAAGAAACAGGACAGTGTGCAATCACTACCAAAGCATCCCATTTTATTTGTGGGGAGTTCGTCATTTACAAAATGGAAAACAATCAACAATGACTTTCCAGGATATCCGATTTTGAACAGAGGATTTGGCGGATCTAGTTTGACAGATCTGATTCATTTTGCAAATGAGACGATTTTTAAATACAAGCCCAAGCAGGTATATATCTATTGTGGAGAAAATGATCTGGCCATGGATGCAAGTGTAACTCCCGGCATGTTGCTTGAGCGTTATAAAAAACTGCATGGCATGATCAGAGAGAAGCTCGGAAAGAAACTACCTGTATTTTTCATTTCCATCAAACCAAGTATTGCTCGCTGGAAATTGGAAAAAACTTTTATTGCTGCCAATGAAATGATCAAATCATTTCTTCAATCAGATAAATATGCAAACTACCTTGATGTGCACCAACCCATGCTGGATGATAAGCATGAAGTGCTGAAAGACATATTTGTTCAGGATAATTTGCATATGAATGACAAAGGCTATGCTATTTGGATTAAAGTCATAGAACCAACTTTGTTGAAATAAAAACGACCGAATGTGAAAAATCGACTGCAGTAGAAATACAGCCCACGAAGGGCGTTTTAGGTTTCTGCTGATATGGATGTTTGATGCCATTCAACTTTTTTATCTTCGTGCCAATGAAATCTGCAGGCAAGGAAGAAGGTATCCAAATCAACAAATACATCAGCAACGCAGGCTTCTGTTCAAGAAGAGAAGCCGACAAGCTGATTGATCAATTGCGTGTAACCATCAACGGAGAATGTGTCTTGCCAACAGCCCGTGTTAAAGAAGGAGATGAAGTAGCGATCGATGGCGAACGGATCAAAAATAAACAGAGACCTATTTATATTGCCCTGAACAAACCGGTTGGTGTAACCTCAACGACAGACATGGGTGATAAAACCAATATCATCCGCTTCATGAATCATCCCAAAAGAATATTTCCGGTTGGCCGGCTCGACAAAGACTCTGAGGGCTTGATCCTGCTGACCAATGATGGAGATATTGTCAACAAGATCCTGCGCTCTAGCAACAACAATGAGAAGGAATATGTGGTAACGGTCGACAAAGGACTGACGCCGGAAATGATCAAAGGAATGGCCTCGGGTGTAAGGATACTTGGTGAATGGACCAAGCCCTGTTTTGTTCGCATGGAAGGTTCGAGACGCTTTCGTATCATCCTTAAGCAGGGCCTCAACCGCCAGATCAGGCGCATGTGCGAGGTTTTCGGCTACAAGGTTAAGACGTTGAAACGCATCCGCATCATGCATATTGAGCTGGGCAATCTGGCAACAGGCAAATGGCGCTATCTGACACCTGCAGAAATGGATCAGCTGGAAAAAAAGTTGAAGGACGCCAGCAATTGATCCATTAGGAGAAAGGGTTACTTATGGCATCTCTGCAACATATTATACAAGGGAAGAATTGAAAAAATTCATTGAGTAGTCAAAATAAAAAATCCCTGGCATATGCCAGGGATTTGTAGCCCGTAGGGGAATCGAACCCCTCATTCCTCCGTGAAAGGGAGGCGTCTTAACCGATTGACCAACGGGCCCTTGTCAAAAGGAATGCAAAGGTAAGTTCTTATAGAATTATGGCCAAAAAAACTGGAATAGTTCTTAACTTCGCCCCACTTTTTTGACACTTAAAGCAATCAATCATGAGCACAGTTAAAGTAGCCATCAATGGATTCGGGAGAATCGGACGTCTTGCATACCGCCAGATCTACAACATGCAAGGCATCGATGTTGTTGCAATCAACGACCTGACCAGCCCCAAAGTACTGGCCCACCTTCTAAAATACGACACTGCACAAGGCCGTTTTGAACAGGAAGTGACTGCCACTGACAACTCCATCATCGTAAATGGACACGAAGTAAAAATATATGCCCAAAAAGACCCTGCACAAATCCCATGGGGTTCGCACCAGGTAGATGTAGTATTGGAGTGCACAGGATTTTTCACCGACAAAGACAAAGCTGCTGCGCACCTAACAGCTGGTGCACGTAAGGTGGTGATCTCCGCTCCCGCAACAGGTGATTTGAAAACAATTGTATTCAATACCAACCACGATATTCTTGATGGATCCGAGACCATTATCAGCTGTGCATCTTGCACCACCAATTGCCTTGCACCCATGGCAAAGGTATTAGAGGATCAATTCGGTATTGCTACCGGACTGATGACCACTGTTCACGCATACACCAATGATCAAAATACACAAGATGCTCCGCATCCGAAAGGTGACCTGCGCAGGGCACGTGCTGCTGCACAAAATATCGTTCCCAACAGTACAGGTGCTGCAAAAGCAATTGGACTCGTCCTTCCTTCATTGAAAGGAAAATTGGATGGAACTGCACAGCGTGTTCCTACACTGACAGGATCATTGACTGAACTTACAGTAATACTCAATAAGAAAACCACAGCAGAAGAAATCAATGCTGCCATGAAAGCTGCAGCCAATGAGAGCTATGGTTATACCGAAGATGAAATCGTTTCAGGCGATGTGATTGGTATCAGCTATGGTTCATTGTTTGATGCCACCCAAACCAAAGTACAAACAGTAGGTGACCACCAACTGGTTAGAACAGTAAGTTGGTACGACAACGAAATGAGCTACGTCAGTCAGCTGGTCCGCACCGTTAAATACTTTGCGCAACTGATTTCAAAATAATACATCTTTTCAACCGACCCGGCAGACAAACTGCCGGGTTTCTTTTTAAATCAACGTCCATGTACACATTCAGCAAGACAAATTTTGGAGGTAAAAAAGCTTTGGTGCGGGTTGACTTCAACGTACCCCTCAACGAAAATTTTAAGGTGACAGATGACACCAGAATGCGTGCTGCATTGCCCACCATTCACAAAATTTTGAAAGATGGCGGAAGCGTTATTTTAATGAGTCATCTTGGGAGACCCAAAGATGGCCCAACCAATAAGTTTTCATTGAAACATTTAGTAGGACATCTCCAAGAATTGGTTGGCAAAGAATATCCAGTTCATTTTGCAAGTGATTGCATTGGTCCAGTTGCTGAAAAAACTGCAAGTGATTTAAAAGCCGGGGAAGTTTTGCTACTGGAAAATCTTCGCTTTTACAAAGAGGAGGAAAAAGGTGACATGGGATTTGCTGAAAAACTCCACAAGCTGGGAGACGTATATGTGAATGATGCATTTGGAACCGCTCACCGTGCACATGCTTCCACTGCCATCATCGCAGATTTTTTCGACTCAGATAAAAAAATGTTCGGTTTGTTGATGGAGGGAGAAGTAAGCAGTGCAGAAAAGGTTCTGCTGAAATCTGAAAAACCATTTACCGCAATCATCGGCGGAGCAAAGGTTTCAGACAAGATATTGATCATTGAAAACTTATTGAACAAAGCTACCGACATCATCATAGGTGGAGGAATGGCCTATACGTTCTGGAAAGCCCAGGGAAAACTTATTGGAAACTCATTGTGTGAGGAAGATCGTCTCCCACTGGCAGCTGAATTACTGGAAAAAGCAAAATCAAAAGGAGTAAACATCCATTTGCCAATAGATAGTACGATTGCAGATAAATTCGCCAACGATGCCACCACTACCAATTGTGAAAGCTATGGCATCCCTTCAGGATGGATGGGATTGGATATTGGCGAAAAAGCAAGAGCAGATTTCAGAAAAGTCATACTAAGCAGTAAAACAATTTTATGGAATGGCCCCATGGGAGTTTTCGAAATGGACAAATTCCAGGCCGGAACCAAAGCCATCGCTGAAGCAGTTGCAGAAGCAACCCAACAGGGTGCTTTCTCTTTGGTGGGAGGAGGCGACAGCGTAGCAGCTGTTAACCAATTCGGATTCAATGAAAAAGTCAGCTATGTCTCCACTGGTGGAGGAGCCATGCTTGAGTTTTTTGAGGGGAAAGTACTGCCAGGCATCGCTGCCATCAAAAATTAACCGCCCATCACATTGCGCAAAGGTTAACAAAAGCTTGATGGCTTTTGGCATATCTTTACGCTCTTAATACTATTATTATGAGCACACGTAACATTGTTCTGATTAGCATCGTAGCCTTTATACTTCTTTTGGGAGGATGCGGTTGCAGCGGTTACAACGGACTTGTACAAAAAGATCAAAATGTAAAATCAAAATGGGCAAACGTTGAAAGTGATTATCAACGCAGAGCAGACCTGATTCCAAACCTGGTGAACACTGTGAAAGGTGCAGCCAATTTTGAGCAGGAAACCATTACTGCCGTAATCGAAGCAAGATCAAAAGCGACACAAACCACAGTCAACGCCAGCGATCTCTCTCCAGAAAAAATTGCTGCATTCCAAAAAGCACAAGGACAACTCAGCGGCGCCATCGGAAGATTGCTCGTGAGTGTTGAGAGATACCCAGAGTTGAAAGCAACCGAAGCTTTTCGCGATCTTCAAGCACAATTGGAAGGCACAGAAAACAGAATAAAAGTATCCAGAAATGACTTCAATGCTGCTGTACAGGATTATAATACCAGCGTGAAAAAGTTCCCAATGGTACTCTTCAGCGGATTGTTTGGTTTCAATGAAAAAGGATACTTCACTGCCGAAGCTGGCTCAGAGAAGGCACCAACAGTTGATTTCAAAAAATAATCTGTGAATTTATTTTCATTCTTTACGGGTAAGAAAAAATCATTTTTCTCCAAAGAAGATGAAGAACGGATGGTGCAAGCCATCCGTTTTGCTGAAAAGCAAACCAGTGGAGAGGTTAGGCTTTACATTGAAAGCAGCTGCTCATTCATCAATCCAATTGACAGAGCAAAAGAACTTTTTACTGAACTAAAGATGCATGAAACCAAAGACCGCAATGGCGTGCTATTGTATTTTGCCATGAAGGACAGACAAATGGCCATTTGGGGTGATGAAGGCATCCACCAAAAAATGGGGCAGGCATTTTGGGAAAAAGAAGTTGCCAATATACTCAGCGAATTCAAAAGCAATCATTTTGTTGAAGGCATTTGCCACATGATACAAGATGTTGGTGATGCATTGAAAACTCATTTTCCATACGCTTCAGACGATAAGAATGAATTGGATGACAACATCGTTTTTGGAAAATGATCAAACAGCTGTTTACCATATTATCATTTCTCGCTTGCTCATTTGCCTTTGGGCAAATTGAAAAAGAACTCCCTGCCAAACCCAGTCCACCTAAACTCGTAGTGGATTATACAAACACCCTCAGCGCAGATCAGTCATATTCACTCGAGCAAAAGCTTGTTGCATTTGACGACTCTACCTCCAGCCAAATATCTATTGTCATTGTAGAGACTACAGGTGACAGAGATATTGCTGACTTTGCATTTGCATTGGGCAGGACATGGGGAATCGGAAACAAGGAATTCAACAACGGTATACTTGTACTGGTTGCAAAAAACGACAGGAAGATATTTATTGCAACAGGCTATGGACTGGAAGGCGCACTGCCAGACGCATTGGCCAAACAAATCATTGCAAACGAAATCAGACCCAACTTTCGTGAAAACGATTTTTACCGCGGATTGGATGAGGGCACCAATGCCATTATCAAAGCCATACAAGGTGAATACAAGGCTTCTGAAGGATACAACCAAAAAGACAAAAAAGGAGTACCAGGTATTGTAATCATCATCATCGTGATCATCATCATGTCTATTATCAAAAGAGGCGGTGGTGGCGGCGGTCACTACAACAGACGTGGATATCACCGAGGCAGCGGCATGTGGTTATTCCCTGGTGCAGGAGGATTCGGCGGGGGATTTGGAAGTGGAAGCAGCAGTGGAGGCGGCTTTGGAGGATTTGGCGGGGGCAGCTTTGGTGGCGGTGGTGCTGGTGGGGATTGGTAAACCAATTAACAGTTAACCGTTAACTGTTAACTGTCTTTATCAACCTAGTCCCATTTCCTGATGCATTTCTGGAATCTCAACATCTGTAAATCCCTTTCTCAGTAATCTTTCCCTGAAATCTATTTGTACGGGATACTCCCCATGTACCAAAAAAAGTTTTCTCACGGCTTTGGAATCCTGGCAGGCCAAAAATTGAGAAAGATCTTCATAATCTCCATGTGCACTCATGCTTCGGATACTGGCAACTTCTGCATGAATTTCATGTTGAACACCGTAAATACTGACTTCTTTTTTACCTGACTGCAATCTTGCTCCCAGTGAATGAGGCTCACAGTAGCCGGTCAGCAAAATGGTGTTTCTTGAATTTTCAATGGTGTTGCTGATATGGTGTTTCACCCTGCCTGCATCTGCCATTCCACTCGCAGAGATGATTACACATGGTTCATTGCGAAAATTCAAGAGCTTGGATTCATCTACTGTCTTGATATATTTCAATCCTGCAAAACGAAAAGGATCCTCATCCTTTTCCAATACCTTTCTGATACGGGGATTGAAATACTGTGGATACTTTTTTACAATTTCTGTTGCTTCAACACTCAGTGGACTATCAACGAAATAATCTAACTCAGGCAATCTGCGTTCCAGTTCAAGTTGATTCAATGCATAGAGCAATTCCTGCGTTCTTCCCACACTGAAAGCAGGAATGACCAGCTTGCCCTTTTTTTGGATGCATGTTTTTTCAATCCACATCAACAATTGATCTGGTGTTGGCTGGTGCAGGTCATGCAATGAATTACCGTAAGTAGATTCCAGGATGATGATATCTGCTTGAGGAAAAACCTCAGGTGACTTTAAAATAACATCGCGGTATCTTCCTACATCTCCGCTGAATGTAATATGTTGTTGTTTTCCATTTTCATTGATGCGTACATGCACAGCAGCACTGCCGATGATATGCCCGGCATCCGTGTATAAAAGTTCGATGCCTGGTTCAATCAATGACCACTCTCCATATTCAACGACAGAGAATTGATTGAGCGCAGCTTCAGCCTCATCCACAGTATACAACGGCTTAAGAAGCGGGAGTCCAGCTGCCTTTCTTTTTTTATTGTGGTACTTGATATCGTCTTCCTGTATGCGGGCAGAGTCAACCAATAAAACAGCGGTGAGCTCTCTTGTTGCGGGTGTACAATATATTTTTCCCTTGAATCCATCACTGACCAATTTTGGTATGAGTCCGCTGTGGTCTATATGTGCATGCGACAAAATCATGCAATCAATTGTTTTGGGATCAAATCCAAAATGCCTGTTGAGCGCGTCGGTTTCCTTCCCCATCCCCTGAAACATACCACAATCAAGCAATATATTCTTCCCGTTCTTCAATGTGATCAAGTGCTTGGACCCCGTTACTGTTCTTGCAGCACCATGAAAAGTTATTTTCATTTCAAATCATTTTGATGTTTCCTTGAATGTCCATGTGATGTTGAATTCAGCGACACATATACCCTGCTCATCAAACCCTTTTGATTGGGTGATGCAGGTCGTTCCTTGTTTTGAAGCAATGGCCTCTTCAATGGCCTGCTCAATTTTGTCGCCATCATGGCATTCAAAATGTATTTTGCCAACAGCTTTCTTGTGAAATGATGCTTGCATGGAAAGCACCAACATGGAGATGCGTGGGCGCCTGTGTTGCGTTTGAACAAGTGCAAGAATACCAGTACTCATCTCTGCAGCCATGGCCAATACAGCAAAATAAATTGACCGGAATGGATTTTTGGTGAACCAGGAGTATCTGATACCGACAACAGCTGAAGTGGTTGAGAGTGAGTTGATCCTCAATCCTGCAAAAAAGGCGGCAGGCAGAGAGCGGGCCAGGTATAGCCGGAACCAAAAACTACTGCTCAGTTTTTTTATCAAGACAGATTGTTCCATATCCTAATCTACGATAGATTTAGGCGATATGGATGGTTAATTCCTAAAGATTTTACAATTAATGTACTTTGATTTTAAACATGGATTGATCACCCAAGAATCCCTCCAGTTCATCCCCTACCGAACACTCGCCCACTCCTTTTGGGGTACCGGTGAAAATAACGTCGCCGATATTAAGGGAGAAATAATTTGAAACGTGTGCAATGATTTGGTCAAAACCATGGATCATATCACGGGTATTGCCTGACTGAACAACTTCGCCATTTTTCTTCATCGAAAACACAATGTTTTTTCTGTCAAGATCAGCTGCCACAGTATTCCAGCTTCCCAGAACAGCCGAATTGTCCCATGCTTTTGCTTTTTCCCAAGGGAGTCCCTTTTTTTTCAATTCACTTTGCACATCTCTTGCCGTAAAATCAATGCCAACTGAAATGGCATCGTAGTATTGATGTGCATTTTCTTCGCTGATGTATTTGCCATTCTTGGAAATCCTCAGCACCACTTCACATTCATAATGCAATTCGTTGGTGAAGGCTGGATAATAAAAAGGCATGTTTTGCTGCAGCAATGCGGATTTTGGTTTCATGAAAATAACTGGCTCCTCTGGCACTTCATTTCCCAATTCTTTGGCATGTTCAACATAGTTTCTACCGATACAAAGAAATTTCATGGTATTGATTTAGGGTTCAAATTTATTGACAGATTCCATTGCCTTATCGAGTCCCACGAGCACAAAATCCTCTATCGCCAAGGCTGAGCGCTCTATTTTTTTTGCAACAACTTCCTCTTGCTCCTTCTTCCATTTTCCCAATACATAATCCACCTGCATGCCTTTGGGAAAATCATTGCCGATGCCAAAGCGAAGCCTGGGATAGTTGGCTGTCCCCAATGATTCCTGAATACTTTTCAACCCATTGTGTCCGCCGTCACTGCCCGCCGGTTTCATTTTTATTTTGTTGATGGGAACTGCAAGTTCATCAACAAGCACAAGCATGTTACTTATTTCAACTTTTTCTTTTTCAAGCCAATATTTTACAGCCCTGCCGCTCAGGTTCATATATGTTGTTGGTTTGATGCAGATGATTTTTCTTCCTTTCAAGGAAACAGTTGCCATTGCAGCAAGTCTGTCTACAGCAAAAACAGATTTGTGCTTGTTGATGAAAAAGTCAAGGATATCAAATCCAATATTGTGACGGGTATGGATGTATTCGTCACCAATATTGCCCAATCCAACAATGAGAAACTTATTCATAAAAAAGCCCCGTGATAAGGTCACGGGGCGGTAAAGATAAAACCTTTGTATTTATTTCTTTGCAGCAGCGGCAGGTGCAGCAGCAGCGGCAGGTGCGGCGGCAGTAGGTGCAGCAGCTTCTTCCTGCTTCAGCTGACGTGTCAGCGTTACTGATGCGATGGGAATTCTGGGCGAATTCAGGATTTCATAGTTTTCTGTTGCGATGTCTTGAACACGGATATTGCCGTTCAATTCAAGGTTGGTAATGTCTACTTCGATGTTTTCCCTGAGGAATTTAGGAAGTGTTTTTACTTTAACAGATTTCAGCCTGATTTCAAGTTTACCACCGGCTTTCACACCAGCAGCTGTTCCTGTGAATTTAAGAGGAATGGTTGCGTTCACTTTCTTGCCTTCAACCAATTCAAGCAAATCCACATGTGAGAGGATATCTGACACCTTGTCAAACTGAAGATCTTTCAAAATGCAAGTGTAAGATTTGCCTCCTACTTTTACTTCTATCAATTGGAAGTCTGGTGTGTAGATGAAAGGCTTGAGATCAAGAGCTTTTGCAGAAAAGTTCACCTCTTGTGCACCCCCATAAATTACACCAGGTACCAAGCCTTGAGAGCGCAACTGGCGGGTGGCTGATTTACCAGTTTCGGTCCTCAATTGTCCTTCGATTGTAATCGTTTTCATTGTATTGTGTTTAAAAATTGACTTTTCGTTCCAGCTATTTATTCTTCAGTTGAGAATGAATAAAGAGACTGGTGATGCTTTGGTTTTCGTAGGCATTTCTGATGGCAGCTGCGAAAAGATTGGCTACGCTCAGCACCTTGATTTTGGAGGAGGTATTTTTTACGGGTATGGTATCCGTAACCACCAACTCTTCCAGGACGCTGTTCTCAATGTTTTCGTAAGCATTGCCGCTCAACACCGGATGTGTACAAAGGGCTCGAACGCTTCTTGCACCTTTTTCTTTCAACAGTTTGGCTGCTTTGGTCAGGGTCCCTGCAGTATCACAGATATCATCAATGAGTACCACATCCCTGTTTTCCACATCTCCTATTACAACCATGCTTGCTATTTCATTGGCCCTTTTTCTGTGCTTGTCACAGATGACCATTTCGACGTTAAAATAACTGGCAACCTCACGGATTCTGTTCGCACTTCCCACGTCGGGGGCCGCAAAGGTAAGGTTTTCCAGCTGAAGATTGGAGATATAAGGGATAAAAATGGCTGAGCTGTCCAGGTGATCCACCGGTATATCGAAGTAGCCTTGGATCTGAGGAGCATGCAGGTCCATCGTGATGACCCTGTCAGCACCTGCAGCAGTAAGCAAGTTGGCCACCAGTTTAGACCCTATGGCAACCCTGGGCTTGTCTTTTCGGTCTTGCCGGGCATATCCAAAATATGGCAAAACTGCTATGATTTTATATGCGGATGCGCGTTTCGCGGCATCGATCATCAACAGCAATTCGAGGAGATTATCTCCTGGAGCGAAGGTGCTTTGCACGAGGAAAACATAATCGCCTCTGATACTTTCGAGGAAAACTGGCTGGATTTCACCATCGCTGAATCGCTGGATGCTGATTTTACCGGGAGTGCCGTTGACAGCCTCCGCAATTTTGGCCGCCAAATATTCAGAGCTGGTTCCGGAAAAGACTTTACAAGAGGGACCTACGCGTTGCATAATAAAGGATTGAGTGACGCGAAGATAAAGAAACTAAAGACCGATTCAGGGACATAAAGTCACCCTCTCATCAAATGTGTAAAAATGAAGCGTAAAAGGTTGAAAGATTGGGCAGAGGAAGACAGACCGAGAGAAAAAATGAGGATGAAAACCGCAGCTCATTTGACGGATGTGGAATTGCTGGCTATTTTGATTCAGCAGGGGAACAAGGAATCTTCTGCATTTGATTTGGCCAATGAATTGATGAGCAGGTGCAACCACAAACTTTCTGTACTCGCTCGACTTTCCATGAAAGAAATGATGAAAACCAAGGGCATTGGCATTGCCAAAGCTGCCATACTTCAGGCGGCGATGGAAATCGGGAGAAGACGAATGGGCAAAGAGGCCATGACCGAGGAAGTGATACGTGACAGCAAGATGGTTGCCACCTATTTGAGAACGAAAATGATGGACTTGCCCAATGAGGTATTTGCTGTCATCTTTTTGAACCGCGCCAATAAAATCAAACACTTTGAAATCATCAGCTCGGGAGGCATGACTGGTACCGTCGCAGATCCGAGGATCATCATGAAAAAAGCGCTGGAGGAAGAAGCCGTGAGCATCATTCTCAGCCACAACCATCCTTCCGGCAATCTTCGACCATCTAAAGCCGATCAGGACCTTACAGAAAAGATCAAGCAGGCGGCAAAGTATTTTGACATCAGCGTGTTGGATCATATCATTGTGAGCAATGAGGGATACTACAGTTTTGCAGATGAGGGGGCGATGTGAGCGCCCCGTTGCCAGTTGACAGTTGCCTGTTGTGGGTTTTTATTTAACTTAGACGACTATAAAACAGTTAACAGTCAACTGGAAACCTGAAACTCAAAACCCACAACCCAAAACGCTCATATGCATTCCGCTCAGATCAATCCACAGATATTCATCGACAACAGAAAAAGATTCATTGCACAAATGGAAAAAAACAGCATTGCCATTTTCAACAGCAATGATGAAATTCCGAGCAATGGCGATGCATTGTATCCATTCAAACAAAATACTGATCTTTTTTGGCTGACCGGTATACGTCAGGAAGACAGCATGCTGATATTATACCCCGATAATCCGGATAAAAAATACAGAGAAGTGCTGGTGCTCGTAAGACCGAATGAACTGAAAGAAAAATGGGATGGAAAAAGACATCGTTCACATGAAGCAACTGCCATTTCAGGCATTCAAACCATTGTATGGCTGGATGTATTGGATGGTTTGCTGCAACCCATGATTCATTTGGCAGATTCCATCTACCTCAATACCAATGAAAATGACAGAAAAGCGAATCTGCTGGCTGTCAGAGATTACCGTTTTGCAATGGAAATGCAGAACAGGTATCCATTGCACCAATACAAAAGGGCTGCAAAAATCATGCGGGAGCTGAGAGCCATCAAATCACCTTTGGAAGTAACCGTTTTACAAAAGGCAGTGGATATCACAGAACATACGTTCAGAAGATTGTTGCAATTCATTCAACCGGGAGTATGGGAAAACCAAATTGAGGCAGAAATATACCATGATTTTATGATGCAAGGATCTGCTGGCCCTGCATACTCCTCTATCATAGCAAGCGGCGACAGAGCAAGAACACTTCATTACATTGCCAACAACCAAGCATGCAAAGAAGGTGAATTGGTATTGATGGATTTTGGAGCAGAGTATGGAGGCTATTGCGCGGATTTGACGAGAACAGTTCCTGTCAATGGCAAATTCACAAGAAGACAAAAAACGGTATACAATGCTTGTCTGCATCTGCACAATTACGCAAAAAGCTTGCTCAAACCTGGCATCAACATACTCAAATACCATGAAATGGTTGGTGATGAAGCAACGGTTCTTTTTCAAAAAATAGGATTGCTGAAAAAATCAGACATCAAGAATGAATCACCCGAAAACAGGGCGTACAGAAAATACCTTTACCATGGCATCTCCCATCATCTTGGAATAGATGTACATGATCTCGGTACCAAAACAGAGCCGCTCAAACCAGGTATGGTGCTGACCGTTGAACCAGGAATTTATATAGAGGAGGAACAAATGGGAGTACGTATTGAAAACAATGTATGGATCACCAGGAGTGGAAACAAAGATCTGATGTCAAACATACCCATTGAAGCAGATGATATTGAAGCACTCATGAAATTTGCTGTCAAAAAATGAAACACCTGGCCAATCTTTTTACCCTGCTCAATCTTTGTTTTGGTTGCATAGCAATGGTGTTCACACTGCAAACAGGTGAGACCATTGTGAATCTCGAGAGTGGTGAATGGAAAATTTATTTTCCTGAGAAAATCACATGGGCAGCCATTTGTATTTTTCTCGCCGCAACAGTCGATTTCTTTGATGGTTTCATCGCGAGACTGTTAAAAGCTGATTCAGAGATGGGAAAACAACTCGACTCGCTCGCAGATGTCGTCTCATTTGGTGTTGCACCGGGAGCCATCATGTATCAATTGCTGAGAATTTCACTGGCAGCAGAACCATCTGGAATGGATCAATCCAACCTGTATTTTCTTCCCATGCTTGTTCTTCCCGCTGCTGCTGCATGGAGATTGGCAAGATTCAACATTGACAGTTCGAGCAGTCATCATTTCAAGGGACTGCCTGCACCTGCAGCTGGACTCCTGATTGCAACATTGCCGATGATTTCGTTTTATAACTTATTCAACTTGCAAGCGATCCTGGTCAATAAATGGATGCTTTATGGCATTGCATGCGTCGTTGCTTATCTGATGGTCTCCTCTATTCCACTGATCAACCTAAAGTTCAAAAACTATCATTGGAAGGGAAATATTTCAAGATATCTTCTGATCACCCTCTCATTGGCAGCAGTGATCCTGCTGGGATGGCTTTCGGGCTTTGTCATTCTGATCACCTATATTCTAGTATCTTTGCTTTTCAAAAAAGAGCTACAATGATTTATACTGTTGCCATCAATGTCATGCCCTTGAAAGACTTATTGGATCCACAAGGAAAGGCAGTATTGGGAGGTTTGCACAACCTTGGATTGAAATCCGTGCAAGATGTAAGAATAGGAAAAAGAATTACACTGCAAGTTGATGCTGCAAATGAAAACGATGCAAAAAAAGTTGCAGAAGAAGCCGCCACAAAATTACTTGCCAACCAAGTGATGGAGCATTTCGAGATCAGCATCATCTCCCAGTAAACTTTTATAATGCTTTACATCGTACCTACTCCCATCGGCAATCTCGCTGATATGACATTCAGGGCTGTAGATGTATTAAAAGAAGTCGATTTGATCCTTGCTGAAGACACCCGCACATCAGGCGTGTTGCTCAAGCATTATTCCATCAGCAAACCACTGCAATCTTATCACCAGCACAATGAACATCAGGTTACTGAGCGACTGGTTGCGCAAATGCAGGAAGGAAAAAAAATGGCTTTACTCACTGATGCCGGTACACCAGGTATTTCAGACCCCGCCTTTTTTATCATCCGTGCATGCATCAAAGCAGGCATAAGAGTAGAATGTTTGCCGGGTGCAACAGCTTTGATACCTGCATTGGTAAACAGCGGACTCCCATCGGATAGTTTCTGTTTTGAAGGATTTCTGCCCTTGAAAAAAGGGAGACATACCATGTTGACTGCTCTGGCAAATGAAAACAGAACCATTATTTTATATGAATCCCCTATGCGCTTGGTGAAAACACTTCATCAACTGATGGAATATTTCGGTGAAGATCGCCCTTGTTGCGTCTCAAGAGAGCTCACCAAGAAATTTGAAGAAAATGCAAGAGGCACTTTGAAAGAAGTGCATGATCATTTCATCCAAAAAACCGTGAAAGGTGAAATTGTAATTGTAATTGCCGGAAAAGATTATATACCCTGATCATGAAAACATTTCCTCCGCTTTCACCAGGGCTTCTGGCTTGCCTACATCCAGCACAAGATCCCCTGTATGATCATATGCAATGACCAATTCATCCTTGGCAATGCGCAGATAAACATCAACAATGGAAAATGTTCCCTCAGTGGGCATGAAACCAAAAATGCGGGGATCGATGATGTGAATACCGGAGAAAGCAAATGGCTTTGTGTTTTCAACCCATCCATTTACCCATTTCTCCTCTCCTGTTTTATTGTTTCTCCATCCAACCAACTTCATTTCATCATCAAATAAAAAATGTCTCGAACTTTTCCGATCTGTGACCGCGAGTGTAACGAGCGGTTGTATTTTTTGATGATAATCAAACATGCCATTCAAATCAAGGTCTGTAAGGATATCAACATTCATGCCCACAAATGGCTGATCATGTCCTGATAAATACTTGGCAGCAAAAGCCAATCCCCCACCGGTTTCAAAAGGGCCGTTTACTTCATGAGAAATGTCATAACTCCACTGTTCACTGGAAAGTTTATCCAACGCTGCGATGATCTGATCTGCAAAATGATGCACGTTGATAACAAAATGTTTGATGCCGAACGATTGCAAGTACTCCAGATTTCTTTGAAGCAGCGATTTATTGTTGACCTGAGCAAGTGCCTTTGGATGATGGTCGGTAAATGGCTTGAGCCTTGTACCCAATCCAGCTGCAAACAGCATGGCCTTGCATTGATTAATAGGGCTCATTGATCCAATTTTTAGCATCCTGCTCTATGTGGCGGACTACAGTTTGCACCTTGTATTTTTCCATCAGGTGTTCAGCGAGTCGATCTGCAGCAAATACACTCCGATGCTGTCCGCCGGTGCAACCAAAACTGATGGTGAGTCCCTCGAAACTTCTTTTGATATAATCCTCCACAGAAATATCAATGATGCCAAAAACATGCTGCAAAAAGGATGGCATATTGGTTTTGTGCAACAAAAATTCTTGAACAGGCTTGTCTCTTCCTGTAAGTGTTTTGTATTCTTCCAACCGTCCTGGATTCAATATTCCCCTGCAATCAAATACATAACCACCTCCATTTCCAAATTCATCTTGCGGAATGCCCTTTTTGAAAGAAAAGCTGTTGATGTGGATGGTCAGTTTGCAATCGGGACCAGCAGTGATGGTTGCAAACTTTTCAAGAATTTCATCTGCAACAATGGCATGCAGTACTTTTTGCAATGCAGGCAGCCTGATGAGCAACTTCTTGTTTTCTAAAAACCATTTCAGGTTTTTAAGTGCAAATGGAATACTTGCAATAAAATGGGGTTTACGCTCAAACAATCCCCTGAATCCATATGCACCCAATGTTTGCAGCATCCTGATCAATACAAATCCATCATAATTGGAAAGAAAGTCTTCTTTTTTCAAAGCACCCTCTAGCAATTGGTTCGCATGCTCAAAATAAAAATTCACCAGTTCATCTCTCCATTCATATGGCATCTGGGCCCTGGCTTGCCACAACAACGAAGCTATGTCATACTGCAATGCACCTTGCATGCCTCCTTGGTAGTCAATGAACCAAACATTGTTGTCTTTGATCATGATGTTTCTGCTTTGACAATCACGGTGCATGAAGTATTGTTGCTCTTCCTGCACGAGGTAACTGCTGAGCATTTCAAAATCATTCAACAATAAATTTTTGTCGTATGGCAGATCGAGTGCGCGTACAAAGTAATATAGAAAATAAAGCAAATCTGAGTAAATCGCCTGCTTGTCAAACGACCGGGTGGCTATGCAATTGCTGTAATCGATATTTCTACCACCAACAATTTGCAGTTGTGCGAGCGACTGGCAGGTTTGTTTGAAAAGATCCTTCACACGATCAGAAAATCCTTCCTGCTTGATTACATCAAATAAAGAGAGATCGCCCAGGTCAGATTGAATATAAAATTCCTGGTTGTCGGCAACGTATTCAATGCTGGGGACAAACAAGGCATGATCAGAAAAATGCCTGGTGAATGAAACAAAGGCATTGTTTTCAGGAACATTGGAAGGATTGTAGGTCAGAATAAATGACGTTTCCCCCTTTTTCAACCTAAAATACTGGCGGTTACTGCCTGCCTGTCTCAATGACTCAATCTCAATCCCTTTGTCAGCATCCCACTTGCTTACAGCCTCTGTAATTTTTTCGAATGCATTGTGCATGATGCAAAGTTATTCTTTATTCATAAAAGTAGCATCTGGTTGTATCTTTGGCATATGCAGAAGAAAGAAATGGACGAACTGGGCCGCCTCAGCAGACAAGCATTTCTGGAAACCCAAAAAATGCCCATTGCTTTGGTGCTGGAGAACGTGAGAAGCATGCACAATGTGGGGAGTGTTTTCAGAACCTCTGATGCATTTTTGGTTGACACCATTTTCCTCTGTGGATATACCCCCAAACCACCCCACAGAGATATCCAGAAAACCGCGCTGGGAGCAACGGAAACTGTTGCCTGGGCAGGATTTGAAAACACCCATGATTGCATCCAACAATTAAAAAATAAAGGCTACAGGGTCTTTGCAGTTGAACAGGTACACGGCAGCATTTCTCTTGAGCATATAGAAATTCAATCGCATCAACCCATTGCATTGGTCTTTGGAAATGAAGCTACAGGTGTGGAAGAAACAACCATAGGTCTCTGTGATGGCTGTATTGAGATTCCGCAATTTGGCAGCAAACATTCTTTCAATATCAGCGTTTCAGCCGGTATTGTACTCTGGGAGCTTTACAAACAAATGAGAAAATTGAAATGAAACGACTATCGCATTATTTATCCCTGATAAAATTTTCCCATACGATTTTCGCCATGCCTTTTGCATTGGTCGGATTTTTTGTTGGACTTATGTTCGAACAACAAAATGAAACCTCATTGAATGGATGGGAGAAAGTAAAAGATTATTTCATTGGACATTGGATGATTTTTTTTCACATCCTGCTCTGCATGATTTTTGCTCGCAGTGCTGCCATGGCATTCAATCGATATCTGGACAGGACATTTGACGCAAAAAATCCGAGGACAGCCATTCGTGAAATTCCAAGAGGAATCATCAGTCCAGCTGGCGCCCTCCGGTTTACCATCATCAACTCCATTTTGTTTATGGCGAGTGCATGGATGATCAACCCGACTTGCTTTGGGTTGTCTCCAATTGCGCTGATCGTCATTCTGGGTTACAGCTACACCAAACGCTTTACACCTCTCTGCCACTTGATATTAGGACTAGGACTTTCCCTGGCACCGGTGGGCGCATTCATCGCAGTCACAGAACAAGCAAACCTGCCCATCATATTATTGTCTGCTGCTGTGATTGGATGGGTAAGCGGATTTGATATCATTTATGCTCTGCAAGATGACGCATTTGATATTTCGGAGGGACTTCACTCAGTTCCAGGTTATTTGGGAAGAAAAAACGCATTGCTGGTTTCGAGAATTTTGCATTTCAGCACTGCATTGCTTTTGATTGGGTTTGGATACGCAAGCGGTATGCATTGGATCTACTACACTGGTCTCATCATCTATGCTGCCATGCTCTTTTATCAACAGAGCATTGTGAAAGAAAATGACTTGAGCAAGGTGGATATTGCCTTCATGACAGCCAATGGCATTGCCAGCATTGTTTTCGCCTCTTTCAGCATCACAGATTTAATTTATTTTGGATAAATGGGAAGAATCATCGCATTGGACTATGGAAAGAAGCGGACTGGCATTGCAGCAACTGATCCATTGAAAATCATTGCCAATGGATTGCTAACCATTGAAACTGAAAAACTTTTTGATTTTTTGAAAGACTATGCAGGCAAAGAATCGGTCGAAAAAATTATCATTGGGAATCCAACCAACCTGGATGGATCTCCCACAGATGCGACTGCTTCGGTTCAACATTGCATCAGAAGACTGAAAAATATGTTTCCCGCTATTCCCGTCATTCCGGTAGATGAGAGATACAGCTCCAAGATGGCATCCAGAGCAATGGTGGAAATGGGAATGAAAAAAAAGGACCGCAGAGACAAATCAAATATTGATGTCATTGCCGCAACCATGATGTTGCAGGATTATTTGGCAAACAACATTTTGTAGCCAGGCTTTACTCTTCCTGCGCTGATATCATCCAGCTTTTTCTTGAGCAATTTTCTTTTGATCAAAGAAATATGATCTATGAATAATTTTCCTTCGATATGGTCATACTCATGCTGTATCACACGTGCATTGAGTCCGCGGAAAGTTTCAACCTTTTGGACAAAATTTTCATCGCTGTAAGAAATCGTGATGATATTTTCCCTGGTGACTTCTTCTCTAAAACCGGGCAGGCTCAAACAACCTTCGTCACAAGTCCATTCTTTTCCAGTTCTTTCGGTGATATGTGCATTGATGAAGACTTTTTTCAAGCCTTGCTCACCTTCAAATTGCACTCGCTCATCTTCATCACTGTTGTTGTACACCTGTTCCGTATCAATCACAAACAATCTGATGGCTTTGTTGATTTGAGGTGCGGCGATTCCCATGCCATGGGAGTGGTACATGGTCTCCCACATATTTGCAATCAATACATCTAGGTTGGGATAATCAGATTGTATATCCTCACAAACCTGCCTCAGAACAGGATGTCCGTATGCCACAACTGGAAGAATCATGCTGCAAAGATACTAAAGAACTACCCGTTGTAAAGCAGATCGTAATACTCTGTTGCCATGCGGTTGGAATCAAACCTGAATCGGACGTCTTTCATGCCATTTTGAACAATTTGTCGCCACGTATGGGGTGCATCGTAGTACAAGGGAAGAATTTCCTCTTGCAGTATTCTGTACAATTCATTCAGGTCATAATCATCCTGGTCATGCACATGCATGTTCTCGTAATCTTTCGGCGGGACAACAAATCCGTTGTTACCGTGATTTACAAACTCTACAATCCATCCGTCATTCGTGGAAAAATTCACAGCTCCATTCATGGCTGCTGTCATGCCGCTCGTGCCGGATGCTTCTCTTGGCACCCTGGGATTGTTTAACCATATGTCTGCTGCCTGCTTGAGACGCTTGCTCAGTCCCAGCTCGTACCCGGTGCAAACAGCCATGTTTTGATGGCTCTTGCTGAGGTGAACCAGGTGATTGAACTCGGTGATAGCTGGATAATCAACCGGGTAAGGCTTTCCAGCCCAAATGATTTGAACTGGATATTTGGCATTGGCAAGCATTGCATCAAATCGTTCCCTGTCACGTGTCAGCAAATCTGCACGTTTGTATCCCGCAAACCTTCTTGCCCATACGATGGTAAAAACATCCTGATCGAGCAGTTTGCCTGTTTGATCAGCCACCAAGTCAAATGCTCTTTTTTTAAGATATCTTTTGCGGTCAATAAATTTTTCATCGTTTTGCTCATCCATGGCAAAGTACAATTGCTTATCCGCCCAATATCTCCAATTCTGAGAATTGGTAATATGGATGATCGGACAAACACCATCATATTTACCCCACATTTTTCTGCTTACATGTCCATGCAATTCAGAAACTGCGTTGGACAATCTGGCAAATCTCAGTGCCGCAAGCGAATGATTGAATTGATCATCCTCCATTCCAGTTACCTCTCTTACTTTAGCAAGCGGCATGCCACAGAAATAAGACATTTTTTCACACAGATAAATATCATGCTTTTCATTTCCCGCTTCCTCGGGTGTATGTGTGGTAAATACCAACTGACGTTTCAATGCATCGAGATCACCACCATTTTTATTCAACAAGTAAAATGCTGAAGAAATAGCATGGGCCTCGTTCAAATGGTAGACATCTGGTTTGTAACCCAATTCATCTATCAATTTTGCACCGCCTACACCCAATAAAATAAATTGTGCAACTTTCGTTGCAACATTGGCATCATACAAACGGTGTGTAATGGTCTGAGAAACATAGTCGTTTTCAGGAAGGTCTGTACTCAACAAAAACAAAGGGGCCGACTTGAAAGTTTCGGGATTCAAATAGAAAGCTTTGACCCAAACCGGGGCGTCGTGAATCATCACTTGAAACTTGATTCCGGTATCCTCCAGGAAATTGTAAATTTTCTCGTTCCATTGCACCTGCAAGGTTTGATCCTGATTTCTAGCCTGATCATAATATCCATATTTCCACAGTATTCCAATGCCAATTAAGTTTTGACGCAATTCGTACCCACTTCTCAGATGTGAACCAGATAAAAATCCAAGTCCGCCACTGTAAATTTTCAGCGGTTGGTGAATGGCAAATTCCATGGAGAAATAGGCAACTTTTTTGGAGAACCTGGAATCAATAGAATAGGGCAAAGAGTAGTTCCTGAAGTTGGACATGATCCGTTTTTTATAAGGCCGCAATATAGTCCCAAAAAGGGAATGCATGAAATTAATATGTATATTTTACACATTCTGTTGAAAACTTAAGTCCCTCGCGTCATCACTCCCTTTACCCATAAAAAAACTACATTTGAACAATACTCGCTCATGAGAAAATTTTTCGTCTTTTTGGCACTGCTCTGCTCGATGGGTTCATGCAACCATAAAGAAAAAGACATCAATGTGGATGATGAAATTGTTGCGGGCGATTTCATCAAAGCCTTTAAAACTGTTGAATTGCCCGTACAATTCAAACAGGACTATTTTGAAAAAAAAGAATCCGACAGCAGTTTCATCAAATCAACCGTTGTGTCAAAATTCATACCGGACAGTGTATTCAAGAATGAATTGGGCAAAACGAAAGATGTCAAATTTTACCGGAAAGGAAGATATGCAGCCGAAGAAACAGGTGAAATTTATTTGTTCTTGACTGCACAAAAAAAAGAGAAAAGATATGCTTACGTAATTTGTTTTGATAAAGATGAAATTTTCAAAACTGGCATGTTGTTGAGTGAAAAAAGTTTCAACCCAGCTGTTTCATATGATGGTGGGTTGGACAGAAGACTTACCATTACCAAGGTCAAAAACAGCAGCATAGGCACTGGAAAGTCCTACTACAACAAAAGTGTTTTTGTATACAATACCGAAGGAGTTTTCACATTGATTCTAACTGAGAGCAATGAACCTGTCGTAGAGAAAGAGGTTTACAATCCGATTGACACGCTTCCGATGACGCAACCATTGAGTGGGAATTATGCACAGGATAAGAAAAACTTTGTTGCGATCAGAGATGGAGGGAAAAACGGAAAACTTTTGTTTTTCATCAACGTAGATAAAAATGGGAAATCCTGCACAGGTAGCTTGAGAGGAGATATTGCGCAGGTCAAGCCAAAAGTTTATCAATACAACAAGGCAGATGACCATTGTGTGCTTGAATTTACATTCAGCAGCAGTGGATTGCAGGTAAAGGAACTGGAAGCATGTGGAAATCACCGATCAGTCAGGTGCAGTTTTGACGGAAGGTTTTCCAAGCTGAGAAAGAAAAATAAAAAATAGTCAGAGTATTTGTCCCTGGATCAAATCATCCAGTGTTTCTCTTTTACGAATGAGTCTTGTTTCATCTTTGCTGACAAGCACTTCGGCAGGTCTTGCTCTTGAATTGAAACGACTGCTCATTTCAAATCCATATGCACCGGCATTTTTAAACATGAGCACATCACCGGGACTGACTTCGGGCAGTGTCCTGTCCCATGCAAATGTATCGGTCTCGCAAATGTTTCCTACAACATTGTATGTTTTCAACGGGCCATCTGTATTGCTGATATTTTCAATGATATGGTAAGCATCGTAAAACATTGGACGGATCAAGTGGTTGAAGCCACTGTCAACACCAACAAACCTTCGCGTGGGATTCTCTTTGATAATGTTGGCTTTTGTTAAAAAATAACCGGCTTCACTGACAAGAAACTTTCCAGGTTCAAACCATATTTGAAAATTTCTATGATTTGTCTGTTGAAACTGATCCAGTCTTTCAAAAAGCTTCTGTCCCAACTCTTCAATATTTGCACCTTTCTCATCGGGTTTGTAGGGCACTTTGAATCCGCCTCCCAAATCAATTACAGTCAATTCTTCAAACTGCTTGCTCAAATCAAGCAAGAGGTTGAGTCCGTTGAGGAAAACTTCTACTTCCTTGATCTCACTGCCTGTATGAAGATGCAAGCCCTTGATCGCCAATCCGGTTTGCTTTTTTATAGCAATGATCTCAGTGACCTGGTCAATTGAAATTCCAAATTTAGAATCAATGTGCCCTGTAGATATCTTGATATTGCCTCCAGCCAGGATATGTGGATTGATGCGCACCACAACCGGATATGAACCGCCGTAAGCAGCTCCAAATTGTTGAAGAATCTCGAGATTATCGATATTGATATTGACTCCCAAGCTGACTGCTTCCCTGTAATCTTCGAATGAAACGCTGTTGGGTGTAAATATTATTGTCTTTGGCTCAAATCCTGCTCTGAGTGCAAATTGCACCTCATTCAGACTCACACAATCGATGCCTGCACCCATTTGCTGAAAAATGCGCAATATATTGATGTTGCTCAACGCCTTGCAAGCATAGAAAATCCTGACATCTGATTGGTGAAATGCATGTACCAGTTTATGATATTGAAAACGAATACGCTCTTCGTCATAAACATAAAGGGGTGTTGAGAAGGCTTCAGCTGCCTTGAGTAGAATGTCATTTGAAAGAGAAGGAGCCATGATTGAATGATGATTTGAAACTATGCCCCTTCAATATTTTCTCCTTGTCCATCGTCACTTGTTGCTTGTCCCTCCTCCGTATTCGATTGAACTTCACCCTCCATCTCAAAATGCTCAGCATTTACGAGGGTAGGCATGACAATCTGCTCGGCCAAAACCTCACTTATCCTGGGCAACTCATCAGATGTGTTGATACCAAAATAATCCATGAAATGACGTGAAGTTGCATAAATGAGCGGCTTGCCAACCATTTGTTCATTTCTTCCGGAAATAATGATCAATTCTTTCTCCAGCAATTTCTGAATAGAGTAATCACAGTTGACGCCACGAATGGCTTCAATTTCAGATTTGGTGATGGGTTGTTTGTATGCAATGATGGCAAGTGTTTCCAAAGCTGCGGTAGACAAACGTTTGAGAAATTTATCCCCGTTCAATTGAGCAATGGTGGTATGAAATTCTTTTTTGGTGAGGAATTGCCATCCGCCTCCGCTTTGTCTCAATTCAAATGGATAAAATTCTGATTGGTATTTTTCATTGATACCTTCAATACTGGTTTCCACCTGATCCATGGTGACTTTATCATCCATGAAACCGAAAGCATTGTTGATGAGTTCAACAATCTCAACTGCAGTGAGTGGTTTTTCACTGGCGAAAATCAGCGCCTCAACATGATTGATTAAATTGGCTATTTCCATTGATATTGAAATCTTTTTTACCCTTTTTGGGGTGTTAAATGTAAGGGAATATCCCGAAATCTTACCCTTGCAATGCTGCTGCTCCGCTCACAATTTCAGTAAGCTCAGTCGTGATAGCAGCCTGCCTTGCTCTGTTGTAAGAAATCTTCAATGTTTTGAGCAATTCGTTTGCATTTTCAGATGCTTTGTCCATTGCTGTCATCCTTGCACCATGTTCAGATGCATTGCCATCCAACACTGCTTTGTACAACTGGGTGTTTAAAATCTTGGGCATCAGCTCAGCAATCAGTACCTCCTGAGAAGGTTCAAAAATAAAATCTGCTTTTTGAGATGACGCACCAGCAGATTTTTCCTCTTTGGGTATGGGAAGAAATGGCTCTGAAACAAAGCGCTGTGTTGCAGCATTCTTGAATTCACTGTATACTATCTCAACTGCATCATATTCTTTTTCCGCAAAAGCTTTTACTGCAGCTTGCGCGCAGGCCTGGACGCCATCAAAGGAAAGATGAAGAAACAGATCTCTGAATGTTGTTTCAACCTTGTAGCCTCTTTTTTGAAAAAATTCAGCACCTTTTTTTCCAATGGACCAAATGGTAAGGTCGCCATTGGCGTGCACATTGCTGTAACGCTGCTGAATGGTTGCAAGCGCCGTTTTTTGAATATTTGCGTTGTAAGCTCCGCAGAGTCCGCGGTCACTTGTAATGACAATCAGCAATACTTTTTTTACAGGTCTTTGTTCTGCAAGTGAAATATTCGCACTGGTATCTACATTGCTCACAATGTTGCTCAGCATTTCCTGCAGTTTTTTTGCATATGGACGCATCTGAATGATGGCATCCTGTGCACGGCGTAATTTGGCAGCGCTCACCATCTTCATTGCCTTGGTAATCTGCTGGGTTGATTGTACCGACTTGATCCTGTTTCTGACTTCCTTTAATTGGCCTGCCATGGGGCGTAAAATTTGAGCGCGAAGTTAAGCAAATACCCCGTAAATCAGTTCAGATCAAGGATAACATTTACCCATTCCGGGTCGAATGTTGCATTGTATTTTTTGTAAAAGCCAATCGCGGGCTCGTTCCATTCCAATACCTGCCAGGTTATGCGCTTGAAACCCTTTTCTCTGGCCTCTTCTATCAATTTGTCCATCAGCATTTTACCGATGCCTTTGCCGCGGTATTTGGATGTTACGATGATATCTTCCAGGTACATGACCTGACCCTTCCAGGTGCTGTAGCGGACATAATAAAGCGCAAAACCAACCACGGGACTCCCATCCAGCTTTTCATCCTCCACAACAAATGCCCACCAAACAGGGTGAGGACCGAATCCGGATGCCTCAAAATGAGCAGGGTCGACCGTTACCTCATGGGGCGCCTTTTCATAATCTGCCAATTCCTGAATGAGTTTCAGCATGGCAGAAATATCTCTTTTTTCTGCTTTCCTCAAGATCATTGCAAAGCCTGTTCAAAGTCGTTCAAAATATCATCCCCATTTTCAATACCCACACTCAAACGGATCAATCCATCGGTGATGCCGTATTGCAGTCGGTTTTCCTTTGGAATACTGGAATGCGACATGGAGGCTGGATGCGAGAGCAATGTATCACAGGTACCCAGTGAAACTGTTCTTGTGCACATCTGCAACTTGTTCATGAATTTCACACCTGCGTCAAATCCTCCCTTCAATTCAAAGCTCATCATCGCGCCCGGATGATGCATCTGTTTTTGTGAAACATCAAAATCCGGATGAGTTGAGAGTCCGTTGTAATTTACTTGTTGAATAGCAGGATGCGTTTCAAGGAATTGGGCAACTCGCATGGCATTGTCACAATGTCTTTCCATCCGCAGTTCCAATGTTTTCATGCCATTGATCAACAAAAACGCTTCAAATGCATTGCTGTTCCCACCCAACAAACGATGGGTTTTGGTTGCGCGCGTTTGCATGAATTCGATATCTGTGCCCACCAATACACCACCAATAGCGGTTCCATGTCCGTTTAAAAATTTTGTAGTGCTGTGTACCACAAAATCAATCCCGTGTTTGAAGGGTTGTTGCAGAAAAGGTGTTGCGAACGTGTTGTCGCAGGCAGAGATTTTCCCGTATTTTTTTGCAAGATCAGACAACGCCTTTAAATCAACACACTGCAATGTGGGATTGGCAGGCGTTTCAAGATAAATCAATTTGATAGCGGCATCTTCTTTCAAATATTTTTCAGCAAGAGCAAGATCACGCAAATCAACGATGATGGATGAAAGTTCCAGTGGCTCCAACAAAGATTTCATATAGTCCTGCGTACCGCTGTAGAGAGAGTAATGTGTAAGAATTTTATCTCCCTTTTTTAAAGTAGCCAACAAAAGTGAACTGATGGCTGCCATGCCGGAAGCATGAAGAATTGCTTTTGCTTCAAGTGGACTGCCATTTTTATGCAATCCAAAGGTTTCCATTGCAGCAATTTTTTCCTCTGCCTCATTCATCGTTGGGTTGCCCCATCTTGAATAGATATATCCCTTTTCTTGTCCGGAGAACCTCCTGCTGCCCTGTTCAGCTTCATCATATACATATGTTGAAGATGCGTAGATGGGTGTAAGATGGGCATACATGGGATCGGGATGCTGACCGGCATGAATGGCCAATGAACTGAATCCCCTGAATACTTTGTTATTTCCTGACATACTGATTAATTGATGAACCATTTAACCCATGTTGCTCCCCAGGTGAATCCACCGCCGAATGCAGCGAGCACGATGTTGTCACCTTTTTTCAATTTTGATTGGAAATCCCACAAACACAAAGGAATGGTAGCAGCTGTGGTATTCCCATAGCGCTGTATATTCAACATGACCTTCTCATCTGAGAGTCCCATGCGTCTTGCCGTTGCATCGATGATGCGCTTGTTGGCCTGATGTGGGACAAGCCATGCAATATCTTCTGATTTCAGATGATTGCGTTCCATCAATTCATAACTTACATCAGCCATGCCGGTTACAGCAAATTTGAAAACAGGTTGTCCGTCCTGGTAGATAAAATGCTCTTTTCTTGCAATGGTTTCGGCACTGGGTGGATTGAGAGAACCACCTCCCTTCATGTGCAAATATTTTCCTCCGCTGCCATCGCTTTTTAAAATGCTGTCAAGCACACCGTAGCCCTCCGAGTTGGGTTCCAATAAAACAGCCCCTGCCCCATCTCCGAAAAGAATACAGGTAGTCCGATCGGTATAATCCACGATAGAGCTCATTTTGTCTGCCCCAACCACCACTACTTTCTTGTATCGTCCACTTTCGATCAGAGAGGCGCCTGTGGTCAATGCATACAGAAATCCGGAGCAGGCGGCGAGGATGTCAAATCCCCAGGCATTTTTTATACCTAATTTATCACAGCTGATATTGGCTGTATTGGGGAAAAACATATCAGGGGTAACCGTCGCAACAATCAGACAATCGATTTCATTGGGATCAATGCCACGCTTTGCACAAAGGTCTCTTACAGCAGGTGCCACCAGGTCTGATGTTGCCTTGCCCTCACCTTTCAGAATATGCCTTTCAACAATTCCTGTGCGGGTTCTGATCCATTCATCATTGGTATCCACCATTTTTTCCAGATCTTCATTGGTAAGCAGGTCCTCTGGAACATAACCACCTACAGAAGTGATCGCAGCAGTGATTTTTTGCATATGATTCAATTGGACCACAAATGTAACTATTTTGACGGGTGTTCTTATCTTCGTTATGTACAATAAAACCTCATGATTGCCAGTTTGACAGGTAATTACATATTGAAGACCCCTTCCTATGTTCACATCGATGTGAATGGAGTTGGCTATGAGGCACAAATCAGCTTGAATACGTTTGCAAAAATCCAGGATCTCGACAAAGGTACTTTGCTCACCGTGCTTCAAATCAAAGAAGACAGTCATACCCTTTTTGGATTTGCGGACATCAATGAAAAGAATTTATTCCAACAGCTGATCAATGTAAACGGCGTTGGCGCCTCCACTGCAAGAATGATGCTGTCTGCCATGCAACCTCAAGAGTTGAGCAATGCCATCGCATCCGGCAATACAGGTGCTTTGGAAAAAATAAAAGGCATCGGCAGAAAATCAGCCGAACGCATCATCCTTGAACTGAGAGATAAAATGGTAAAAAACGGATCAGCAACTTCAACATCCGGTTTTGCACATCGTGGGATACAAGATGAAGCATTGCAGGCGCTGATTGCATTGGGCATTCCAAGAGCAAGTGCTGAATCTGCGATCAAAAAATCAACTCTCCATTCCTCTGAAGATACACTTGAATCACTCATCAAAAAATCACTTCAATTTATTTGATTAGAACTCTACCCCACCAAAGCAGAAGGAAATATTGAAAACGTTATCTCATAAGATAACATCTCTTGCGGTTCTCCTCATGTGTGCAACGTTTGTGCATGCAAATGGCATGGTTTTGCCGTTGATAGTAGAAAGAACAAAAGACACCCTGCCTTTCAATGATTCATTGATGTATCCTTTGCAGGACAGAAGAAGTGACAAAATTTCACTTTCAAAAAAGAATCCATTCGACCTGAAGGATCCTGTCAACCTGAAAGACTCTCTGGTGTATGATTACAAAACCAAAGAATATTACATCATCGAAAAAATCGGATCCAGGTATTTCCGAAAACCCACTTCCCTGACTTTTGATGAATACATGCGCATCCAATCAAGAAAGGCAGAAAGAGATTATTTCCAAAAAAGATCCAATACCATCAGTCTCCTCAACAGGAAACTGGTTAAGCCCCGATTGAGCATGGGCGAGGAGTTGTTTAATCGTCTTTTTGGAACAGGGGTGGTCGATATTCGTCCGCAGGGTGAAGTCAATATCACTACAGGCTACCAGGGACAAAACATCAAAAATCCGACACTGCCTGAAAGAGCAAGAAGAAATGGAGGATTGGATTTTGATATGGCCGCCAATCTGAATGTATTGGGAAACATCGGCGACAAAATGAAATTCCCGATCAGCTACAATACGCTCTCGACATTTGATTTTGAAAACAGATTAAAACTCGACTATACAGGAGGCGCAGAGGACGTCTTCAAAAAAATAGAAGTAGGCAATACATCTTTTGCTACCAAGGGTACATTGATACCGGGTGCGCAACAATTGTTTGGTATCAAAACACAAATGCAATTCGGAAAATTATGGCTGACCACTGTATTTGCCAGCCAACGTTCACAGAGACAATCGACTGCATTCAAGGGTGGATCTTCATCGATGCCTTTTGAAATAAAGGCAGATGAATACGAAGAAAACAGACATTTCCTGCTGGCACAACATTTCAGAAAAGAGTTCAACAAGGGAATGAAAAACTTACCCATCGTCAACTCTCAAGTGCAACTCTTGCGATTGGAAGTTTGGGTAACAAACAGATTTGGTGCTACAACCAATGCCAGGGATGTAGTGGGACTGATGGATCTTGGGGAAGACAAACCATATCAACAGCCCCCTGTGATCAATCCACGTCCGGGTGCCACCTATCCCTCCAACCAATCCAACGACCTGTACAGTAAAATCGTCAGCAGTCCCAACAGCCGCAATCCGGCACAAGTGGTCAACTTCATGAATTCAATCGGATTGCAACCGATCAGGGACTTTGAAAAAACCTTTGCAAGAAAACTGGATTCATCACAATATTATTTCAACAGACAACTTGGATTCATATCACTGAACGTAACCCTACAACCGGATGAAGTGCTGGGTGTTGCCTTCCAATATACCGTCAACGGAAAGGTATTCCAGGTTGGTGAGTTTGCTCAAGATGTACCGGTTGATTCCACAAGCGGTGTTTCAAAAATACTTTTCCTGAAATTATTGAAAGCGACTTCACAAAGGACTTCCTTGCCCATATGGGATTTGATGATGAAGAATGTTTACGCTGTGGGGGCGGGACAATTGGAACGACAGGATTTTCAATTCAATGTATTGTATCAGGAGCCAGGAGGAGGAGAAAAAAGATACATCACAGAGGGAGAGCAGGCGGGTGTTCCGTTGATCACCTTATTGAACCTTGATAGATTGAACAACCAGAATGATCCCCAACCAGATGGTGTATTCGACTACGTAGAGGGATTTACTGTAAACTCTTATCAAAGTCGCGTGATGTTCCCTGTCTTGGAGCCATTTGGACATGACCTTGATTTTGCATTCACCGATCCTGCACTGCGCGAAAAATATTTGTTTTATCCACTCTACGATACAATCAAGGCCATTGCCCAAACATATGCAAACCTGAACAGGTTCATCATGAAAGGGAGTTCAAAATCATCCGGCGGGTCTTCCGGAGAAATTTCTTTGAACGCATTCAATATTCCGCAAGGTTCAGTAACAGTAACTGCAGGTGGACAAAAATTAATAGAGAATGTTGATTATACCATTGATTACCTCTCAGGAACGCTACGTGTAATCAACAGCTCCATCAAACAATCCGGTGTACCTGTAAATGTGCAGTTTGAAAACAATGCAACATTTGGTGTTCAACAAAGGACCTACACCGGAATACGGTGGGATTATCTTTTCAGCGACAAGTTTTCGATAGGTGGCAATATGGTCAGACTGGGAGAGCGTCCGTTTTTCACAAAAATGGAATACGGTTCTGATCCTATCAGGAACAGCATGGCTGGACTAGACATGTCCTACAACAGTGAAGTCCCAAGATTGAGCAAGTGGCTGAGCAAATTGCCTTTCTATGAAGCATCGGGATCATCCAGCATCAGCGCTTCTGCTGAAGTTGCCCAATTGAAACCTGGACACGCACCTCAAATTGGGAAAGGTGGAAAAGGGTTGGTGTATTTGGATGATTTCGAGGGAACAAAATCGAGCATTGATTTGAGATTCCCCATCATCGGATGGACACTGGCGTCAACTCCTGCGGGTGCAAAGGATCGATTTGGCAATACCATGTTTCCGGAAGCCACTTCGTTTGACAACATTGACTATGGAAAGAACAGAGCAAAACTTGCCTGGTACAACATCGAACCGATTTTACAGGAAAAAAGAAATTTGAGCAACCCCCTTCGAAACGACATCGAACAGCTTTCAGATCCCAGGGTCAGAAGTGTTGGACAACAGGAAATTTTTCCAAGAAGAACACCTGACTTCGGCCAAAGTCAGCTTGTAACATTTGACCTGGCTTACTACCCCAAAGAAAGAGGTCCCTATAACTATGACGCAACAAATATTGAAAGCAATGGTGCACTGAGAAATCCAAAACAACGTTGGGGTGGCATCATGCGGGGCATCGATCAAACAGATTTTGAAACTGCCAACATTGAGTTCATCGATTTTTGGGTATTGGATCCTTTTATCAAAAATACCAACAAGGCAGGTGGATCGATGTACATCAACCTTGGAAACATTTCAGAGGATATCCTCAAAGATTCCAGGAGATTTTATGAAAATGGATTGCCGACACCTACCATTCCATCCAGTGTTGCCACATCCAATTGGGGAAGGGTGCCGCTGAATCCCACACAAATCACCACTGGATTCAGCAATGAACCCAATGACCGTTCCTTCCAGGATGTAGGACTCGACGGATTGAGTGATTCTGCAGAAATTGCAAAAAGAAAAGACTACTTAAATGATTTGGCATCCAGACTAGGCGTTGGATCCGATGCATACAAACAAGCCAATACAGATCCCTCCTCCGATAATTTCAAATATTACAGAGATGCAAGTTTTGATCAGGAGAATGCAGGCATTTTAAAGCGGTATAAAAATTTCAACAACCCTCAAGGCAATTCACCCGTGGCCAGAGCAGGAGATGCATTTGCATCTGCCTTTACATTGTACCCTGACGGGGAAGATCTGAACAGGGACAATACCTTGAATGAGGCTGAAGAATATTTCCAATACAGAATTGACTTCAAACCTTCAGGTGATCCGCTCATGCAGGTTGGCAAAAATTTTATTGCAGATAAGAAAGTCGTCAACGTAACACTCTCAGATGGATCGAAACAGGATCAGATTTGGTATCAGTTCAGGGTGCCCATCAATGCATATACCAGCAAGGTTGGTGAAATTCCTGATTTTAAATCCATTCGTTTCATCAGGATGTTTTTGACTGACTTTGAAGACTCTGTAGTAATGCGATTTGCTAAACTTGAATTGGTTAGAAACAATTGGAGAAGCTTTGCCTATGAATTGGACACCACAGGCACATACATTCCACTGAACAAATCAAATGAGAATACTTTTTTCAATGTCACAGCAGTGAATATCGAAGAGAATGACAAAAGAGATCCTATTCCCTATCGCACGCCACCCGGTATTGAAAGAGTGCAAACGCTCAGCAATGGTGGGATCAATATTTTACAAAATGAACAGGCCCTGAGCATGACTGTTTTAAATCTGGAAGAAGGAAGAGGCAGGGCTGTTTTCAAAGGATTCAACCATGATTTGAGACAATACAAAACGCTCGCCATGTTTTATCATGCTGAGAGCCTCAAGCAATATGCGAGAATCAACGATGGAGAATTGTATGCTGTTGTTAGATTAGGAACAGATTACATCAATCATTATTATGAAATCAAATATCCCCTGAAAACAACACCATTTGGCAGTTCGGATGAAAATGCCATTTGGCCCATTGAAAATGAATTGAGTTTTGATTTGCAAACACTGATCGATCTTAAAAACGAGCGCAACCTCAAAACAAACAACCCCACTGCTATCTACAGAAAGATTGTCAACGGTAAAATATTTTCTGTATATGGCAATCCCAATCTTGCAGAAATCAGGGGCATACTGGCCGGTGTTGAAAATCCCAAAAATGCATCCGGCGGAAGGCCGATCAATGCAGAAGTATGGATCAACGAGCTGAGACTTTCAGGAATCAATGAAAACAGTGCCTGGGCAGCAGTGGGACAAATGAATATCCAGCTGGCAGACCTGGGAACAGTCTCCGTTTCAGCGAACATGCATACCGTTGGATTCGGCCAGCTTGAACAACGTGTGAATGAACGTTACAGAAATGACCTCAAACAGTATGATCTGTCAGCAAATCTCCAATTGGGCAAACTGCTTCCCAAACAAATCGGTCTGGAAATCCCCTTCTTCCTGAATCTCTCCGAGACAATGAGTTCTCCTCAATTTGATCCATATGACCGTGATATATTATTAAGAGACAAATTATCACTCTACAGAGACAAAAGAGATTCCATCAATGGCGATGCGGTTGATTATACAGGCATCAAAACCATCAACTTCACCAATGTCCGTTTTGCACAAAGACAGGACAAAAAAATCAGGCTTTGGAGTCTTTCCAATTTTGACTTCAGTTATTCCCTCACACAAACCAGGCAACACAATCCCCTGACGGAAAACAATGAAGTTGCCAAAACACAAGGAGGCATAGGGTATAACTTCAACAGGCAACCTAAATATATTGAGCCATTGAAAAAAATTATACCGTTCCAAAGCAAATGGGTTGACTTCATCAAAAATGTAAACTTCAATCTAATGCCCTCCCTCATTGGATTCAGATTGGATACAAGAAGGCAATTTGGCGCCATTCGTCCACGCAATGTTGGAGGCGGGAAATTTAAAATTCCAGAAACCTACGACAAATACTTTATCGTTGACAGAAATTACAATTTGCGATGGGACCTCACCAAATCACTCAACTTTGACTTCAGGGCAACCAATAATTCAAGGGTGGATGAGCCATTCGGAAGAATTGATACAAAAGCAAAACAAGATTCATTGCTCAGGAATTTTCTCAAAGGTGGAAGAAATACACTTTACAGCCACAATGCAGATCTCACCTATAATGTTCCATTGAACAGTTTCCCATTGCTCGACTGGACAAGTTTGAACCTGGCCTATCGTACAACATATAATTGGGTGGGGGCATCCAGACTTGCCGTGAACCTCGGAAATACATTGCAAAACAGCAACCAGGCAGGGGCAACAGCAGAATTGAATTTTACACAACTGTATAACAAAGTAAGATTCTTGCGAGCAATTGATGGAAACGGCGCTGCGCCTGCGCCAAAACAACCCAAGGCGACATCTGCTAAAAAGAAAAAAGAAAAGAAGGACAAGGATGGAAATGTCATTGAAGAGAAAGAAAAGAAAGAAAAAGAAGTAAAACAGAAAAAAGATATTGCTCTGTCAGGCGCAGAAAAAACAATCCTCCGCATCATTACCGCACTCAAAAGAGTGGGAGCCTCTTACAACGAAGGTGGAACCACCTTCCTGCCGGGATATACAGACAGTACAAGAGCCTTGGGTCAAAACTGGAAAAGCCTCTCACCGGGAGTTGATTTCATCGCAGGAAAACAGCCCAATCAGGCATGGCTTCAATCTGTTGCCAAAAAGGGATTGATTACCAGTGATCCGATGCTCAACAACCTGTTTCTGCAGAATTATGACCAAAAATTCAACCTTACCGCCCAAGTTGAACCCTTCAAAGATTTTCTGATTGATGTAAATGTTGACAGGACCCTCAATAAAAACTACTCCACCCTTTTTAAAGACACTGCCAATACCGGACAATTTTCTGCACTCAATCCATATTCAGGCGGAGGCTTTAGCATCAGCTATATCTCGTTTCAGACACTATTTGGAAAATTTGACCCCAATGCCATCAGCGGAACATTCAAAACATTTGAAGAGAACAGGGCTGTTTTATCCAAGCGATTGGGAGAAAGCAACCCATACAGCAAAGTGCAAGGTTCAGATGGATATTACAAAGGATATGGCAGGTATGCCCAAGATGTGCTCGTACCATCTTTCATTGCAGCATACACGAAACAGGATCCAAAAAATATTTCTCTGCTGAACACTGGAGAAACGGGTTCAGTAAAAACAAATCCTTTCAAAGGTTACATGCCTAAACCCAATTGGAGGATCACTTACAATGGATTGAGTAAAATTCCAGGTATAGAAAATATACTGAGCAACTTTACGCTCAGCCATGCATACATTTCAACATTGAGCATGAACAGTTTCAATTCTGCCTTGCTTTTCCAAGATACACTCCTGTATGGATTCCCATCCTTTGTAGATACCATTACCGGAAATTTCATTCCATATTTCCTGGTTCCGAACCTCTTGATATCTGAACAATTTGCACCTTTGATTGGCATAGATTTCAGTACACCCAGCCAACTTTCAGGAAGATTTGAGTATAAAAAATCCAGACAATTGAGTTTGAGTTTGGCAGATTTTCAATTGAGTGAAGTACACTCGACCGAGATCACATTTGGCATGAGGTGGAGAAAAAGAGGTGTCAACTTGCCTTTTAACCTGAACCTTGGAAACAAGGATCAAAGCGAGGGCCAACCCGGATCTCCCTCCGGCAGTGATATCACATTTGCATTGGATTTCAGCATACGGGATGACATCAATTCGAATTCAAGACTGGATCAGCAAAATGCATATGCAACAGGTGGACAAAAAGTAATCAGCATTCGCCCAACCATTGATTATGTACTGAATAACAGAATCAATCTCCAACTGTATTTTGACCAAAGAAGGGTGAGTCCATACATCTCAAATTCAGCACCTTCCGTCAATACAAGGGGAGGATTACAAGTCAGGATTTCACTTGCGCAATAAATAAAATGAATTGGCTTGGGATGTGCATGTCATAACCAAACTGTTGATACAAACATGTTCAGGCAGGTTTGCACAGTAAAAGGCCGTATCTGCTACATCATCTGCTTTCAATGGCTGGTAACCATCGTATACTGTTTTTGCCATGGAAGCATCCCCTTTGAATCGGACGATTGAAAATTCCGTTTCAGCTGCACCTGGATGAATAGCAGTAACTTTTATGTTGTGACGAAGCATATCGATTCTCATTGCCTGACTGATGGCTTCGACAGATGTTTTAGTAGCACAATACACGTTTCCTTTTTCGTATACTTCCTTGCCAGCGGTTGATCCAATGTTGATAATATGACCCTTCCCCCTTTTGATCAAATAGGGAAGCATTGCTTTAGACACATACAGCAAGCCCTTCATATTGGTGTCAATCATTGTTTCCCAATCATCCAGGTTGGCTTCATCAAAATAATCTCTGCCAAGAGCGAGTCCGGCATTGTTGACCACCACTTCAACATCATTCAGTCTTCCGTCATTTGAAAGCGCATCGAAAACTTCTTTGCGTTGCTGTACATCAAAAACTTTCACAAGTACATCTGTCCCATACTTTGCAGCGAGTTCCTTAGCCAGGTCAATCAACATGTGCTCTCGCCTTCCGGTGATAACAAGATTCCATCCTTCTTTGGCAAATCGATGAGCCATGGACTTTCCAAATCCGGAACTTGCACCTGTGATCAATATTTTTTTACGCATGTTGATTGATTTTTTTAGATAAGATCCAATATCTGAAAGAAATGAATAACATCAAAGGATACAAAGCAATATTGATCATTCCCATATTTGTGAGAGAAAATGAAATCAATACCAACAGTACAATGCTCCATATTTTAAAAAACTTCCGCATCCAATCTTGCAGGTTATTGAGCTTGAAAGTAAAATAGAGATTGAGGGGAAATGCCCAAACAAGGTTCAAATTTTTTGAAAAACTTTGATGGTCGGTTCCAAACCACATGAACAACAGGAAACATCCTAGCATACCAGAGAAGCTGAATAATATTTGGTCGCTCAACAATCTCAGAGAAGTAAAATAAAAAGATGGAATCAACAACAATGCACAAAAAAAAGTCAACACAAACAAAGGATCAAGATAAAAAGGAAGTGATTGCGGTGCAGACTGCAAATCTTCCAAAACCACTGTCTCGGTTTGCTCGATTTTTCCCAGATCAGTAGTCGTGAGAGAAACCCCTTTGTTCAGGAAATCGGGCAAAAACATGGATTGCATTTGTGTCATAGGAATATCGGCCCCCCACCCCAACAAAAGATCAATGCCAAAAGCAGTCCACCTCATGTGTGCACGATCCAGGTATACATGCAGGTGATCCCTGAATGTCTGACCCTGTCTTGTAAAGATGGGGATTTGATAGGCCTCGTATTTGTTTTTTTGAAAAATAATATCTCTCAACCTTGTCGTACAGTTGTCGAACAGAAAATCATACTTGTAATATCTGTTCTCTTCTCTAACATTCTGAAATAAATCAGCTTGTATTTTCTTTTTTTCTTGTTGATTAAAATTGAGCACTTGTTCTTTTACTCCTCTTTTGAAATACTGATATTCAAACAGAAAATCACTGTAGTTTACCTGGCTGACGAAGTACAGCAATTTACCCCGAATGAATTTTGTGTAAAAATCCGGATCATTGAAGTCAAATGTTCCATAGTTGTATACAATATCAGTTCCGGCAGCTGAATCTACTATGCGCAATGCATTGTGTCCAAACACTGAGTAAAGCTCCGCTCCGGGAGAACAAGTCAGCAAACTGATTTGCAGTCCACTGCTATCCTGCTGCGCCTTTGCCGCATGCGGTGGCAAGAAAGAGAAAAGGAAAACACATGCAATGAGCAGTCTTTTCATCTTCAATATTTATCTGCTGTAATTGGGTGCTTCTTTTGTAATGGCAACATCGTGTGCGTGGCTTTCTTTGATGCCGGCATTGGTGATGCGGATGAACTGTGCCTCTTGGAGCGTTTTGATATTTTTGGCTCCGCAATAACCCATTCCTGCTCTCAACCCACCAACATACTGCGTTACCACTTCATTCAAATTGCCTTTGAACGGCACCCTACCCTCGATTCCTTCAGGTACCAACTTCTTGATGCCGTCTTCCACATCTTGAAAATACCTGTCGCTGCTGCCCAACTGCATAGCCCCAATGGAGCCCATTCCGCGGTATTGTTTGAATTTTCTTCCTTCGTAGATGATTGTTTCACCGGGACTCTCTTCCACTCCTGCAAAAATACTTCCCATCATGACAGTAGATGCCCCTGCTGCTATCGCTTTCACCATGTCTCCTGTATACCTGATTCCTCCGTCGGCGATAACAGGTACATTTAATTTTTTCAATGCGGAGGATGCTTCCATGATAGCGGTGATTTGTGGAACACCTGCACCTGCAACGATTCTTGTGGTACATATGGAGCCAGGTCCTATTCCCACTTTAACTCCGCTTGCACCTGCTTCTGCGAGCGCTTTCGCACCTGAGGCTGTTGCCACATTGCCGGCAATGATTCTGATATGCTTGAAATTTTTTCTGATTGTCTTCAATGAATCGATTACACCCTTGGTATGTCCATGTGCACTGTCCAGGCAAACAACATCCACACCGATTTGCTGCAGTGCGGCGGTTCTGTCTAGCATATCCTTTGTGATACCCAATGCAGCACCAACCCTCAAACGCCCGAATTCATCTTTTGCAGCATTGGGGAAACTCTGTAATTGAAGAATATCACGATATGTAATCAAGCCAATCAGTTGTCCGTTCTTTTTGACAACAGGCAGTTTTTCTATTTTATAGTTCTGTAAAATTTTTTCGGCCTTGTGAAGATCTGTGCCCTCCGGTGCCGTTACCAGGTTTTCACTGGTCATGACCTCTTTTATTTTCTTTTTTCTGTTGGTTTCAAATCTCAGATCACGGTTTGTCAGAATACCAACAAGTTTGTTGTTTCTGTCTACAATGGGGATACCTCCAATTCTGTTTTCACGCATCAACTTCAAGGCATCTTCGATGATGGCGTCTTCATGAAGTGTAACGGGATCAATGATCATTCCACTTTCACTTCTCTTCACTTTTCTGACCTGCTCCACTTGCTGGTCGATGGACATGTTTTTATGCAGGATTCCGATTCCTCCCTCTCTGGCCAGTGCAATGGCAAGGTTGGCCTCAGTAACCGTATCCATGGCGGCAGAAAGCATCGGGATATTGAGGACGATGTCCTTTGTTAAATGAGATCTGGTGTCCACTTCTCTCGGCAATACTTCAGAATATGCCGGAACCAGTAAAACGTCATCGAAGGTCAGGCCTTCACCGAAAAACTTGGGGGATGGAGTTCTTGTTGCCATATGCGAAGGTATGAAAAAATACAAAAAAGAGCATCAGCTGGATGTGGCAGCATATATTTTCCCGGGGAGGATCCTTACCAGTCCTTTCATTTCGAGTGATAACAAGATGAGCGGGACCTGGCTCGGTTTCATGTTGGACAGCAGGTGAATTTGATCGATTGACAAGGTTTTTCCGTCATTGAACAGTCCAAGTAGGAACCTTTCCTCCTGCGTCAACTCTTGAAACAATGAGGATTGAATAGTGGACTTTCGACGGGAATCAACCTGCCAATTCATAAAAGATAAAAAATCATTTCCATCATTGATGAGCATAGCTCTTTGTGATTTGATCAGCTCATTGCATCCCCTGCTCTGGGTATCAATAGATCTCCCTGGATAAGCAAAAACATCTTTATTGTAAGCATTGGCCATATTGGCAGTGATCAAACTGCCTCCTTTTTCACCACTCTCCACTACAACGACTGCATCAGCAATTCCGGAAACAATTCTATTTCTCAAAGGAAAATTTTGTTTGTCAGGTTTTGTCTTGCTCAAGAACTCAGTAATCAGTCCACCGTTTTGCAGCATTTCCACTGCAAGCGATCGGTTCGCCTGTGGATAAATCTGATCCAATCCGTGTCCCAATACCCCCAAGGTTGGAAGTGCAGCCCTCAAAGATTCTTTGTGAACAATGGTATCAATGCCATAAGCGAGTCCGCTTACTACCAATACTTTCTGCCCGCTCAACGATTTGATCAATTCAACCACCCTTTCTTTTCCATATGAAGTAGGCGACCGCGTGCCGATGATGCTGACAATCCTGCAATCGCTCAACGTTGCAGATCCCTTGAAAAATAATATGTGTGGGGCGTCCTGAAATTCTTTGAGTTTTTTTGGATAGCCGTCCATGGTTTTTACTAGCACATTGATATTATTTTTTTCAACAAACTTCAACTCACGTTCAACAAGATCGAATGCATTGAATGATTTGATGGCATGGGCTCTTACTGATCCTATTCCGCTGATCAACTCCAGCTCTTTCCGTTTTGCTTGAAATATTTGTTTTGGATCCTTGAAATGCTCCATCAATATGGATATGTGCACATCACCAATATGGGGAACAAGTATCAGTGATAAATGATAATGCAATTGCTCTTCATTCATACGTAGCAAACGAATGTAGTAGCATAGTTCAATTTGAAATGGAGTAAAAAAACAGCACGCATCAGAATAAAAACCTATTCTACTGACAATATCACCATTTCAGTTCTGCGATTTTTTGCCCTCCCCTCTTCGGTTTGATTGTCTGCAATGGGTTCTGCATCACCGTAGCCCTTGTAAAGCAGTCTTGATGCATCAATTCCTTTTCTGATCAGATATTCAACTACAGATTGGGCTCGCCGTTCCGATAGTTTCAAATTATCTGCCCCGCTTCCAATATTGTCTGTATGTCCATTGATTTGAATACGAAGAGCAGGATTTTTTATCAGAAATTGAGTGAGTACATTCAACCCCATTTCAGCATCTTTTTTCAATTCCCACTTTGCGGTTTCAAATTGAATATTGTTGAGAATTATTTTTTCCCGGGGTTTTACAGGGAACGCCTGTACCTCATCAGGAAGTTTAAACTGATAAATATCCATTTGACCAAAGCCTCCATATCGGTCACTGGAGAAATATGCAACCTTCCCGCTTGCATTCACTACCAGACCAGATTCATTGTCAATCGTATTAACGGGATATCCCAAGTTGACAGGAGCAGAAAATTGATCCTCCACCAATCTGGATACAAAAATATCCGATCCGCCAATGGACTTCCAACCGTTGGATGTAAAGTAAAAGGTTGCATTGTCGAAATGCAGAAATGGGAACATTTCATCACCCGAAGTATTGATCGATGGACCAAGATTTTTAGGTTCACTCCAACGCTGATTACCCAGATATCGACTCACATATAAATCCATGCCACCGAATCCACCTGGACGGTTTGAAGAAAAATAAAGCGATTGCATGTCAGCTGAAAAACAGGGAGCTGACTCCCAATATGGAGAGTTGACTGGATCTTCAAAATTCCGTCTTTCGGACCATTTATTACCCATATAGTGTGCATAATACAAATCACAACTTCCCAATCCGTCCGGATAGTTGCATCCTGTAAAAACCATGGTTTTCCCATCGGATGAAATTTTTTGGCCGCCCTCATTGTAAGCAGTATTGATTTTACCCTGCAGTGGCAATGCCGATTGCCATTGGTTGTTTTGCCAAGCGGAACTGAAAAAATCTTCGTTGTTTCCATTGTTGATTCGCCTGGTCAGGATCATCAATGTATCAGCAGAAGAAATAGCAGGAAAATATTCAGATGCTTTTGTATTAATGGACGCTCCCAGGTTTTGAATAAGGAGACCTGCTTTTGAATTTTTCTCAGAGACCCTGGATGCATAATCAAGCAGTTGTTTGTTGGATGATGCCGCTGCAGTATCCAGATAACCTCTGGATGCTGCGGCATCGACCAAGGTCGATGCTTTTGTGAAATTCCCCATTCCCATGTTTGATTTTATCAGTGGGACTGAAAGAAGTTTTTCCTGTGAAGCATCCAGCAAGATGATTTTTTCTATCAAAACAATGGTGGAATCATAATCTTTCAACTGATACTTAAGATCTGCAAAGGCAAGCCAGGCTGACTTATTGAATGCATTGAAATAAATAGCTCTGTCAAAATAAAAACTGGCTGCATCCAGATTTCCCTGATCCACGCTTTCCATTCCTTTTTTTAGGAATTCAGTTGATTTCTTTTGGTTTTGTTTGGAAATTTTTTGCTGAGCATTTACAAAGGCTGCAATCAGCAATGATATACATAATAATATAGATCGGACGCTGATCAAGGTATGTCTAAATATTTATGTGTTTGAAGCGACAAAGCCCATTGAGGATTCAATTTGATATACTCAATGATCAAGGGATTCATTTCGGCTGACTTGCTCCATTCAGGCTGCATGTACAGCAAACAATCTTTGCTTACCTGAGCAGCAAATTTCTCTGCCCACTCAAAATCAGACTTGTTATAAATAACGACTTTTAATTCATGTGCTTGTTCAATGGTATCCTGTAATGGGGCTTTGAATTTTTTCGGAGAAAACGTTATCCAGTCCCAGGTACCTGTTACCCTGTGCGCACCTGAAGTTTCAATATGTGTACGAATATTTTTCTTTTTCAATTCACTCGTCAACATATCCAGATCATGCATAAAAGGCTCACCTCCTGTTATCACTGCTATGTTTACGCCGGATGCAACTGCACGCTCAACAAGGTGTTTTACTTCTATTGAAGGATGCTTGTCCATCTCCCAACTTTCTTTGACATCACACCATACACATCCAACGTCACAGCCTCCTAAACGTATGAAATAGGCTGCATGTCCTACAAATCTGCCTTCTCCTTGCAGCGTAAGAAATTGTTCCATTACAGGAAGTTGCGAAATGCTGGTAGTGCTCATACTGGATCCTTTGCTGCACAGGCTTTGAATGTATTCATCATCAGGGCTGCAATGGTCATAGGTCCAACACCCCCCGGTACGGGTGTAATATAACTGCACCTGGAAGAGACATCTGCAAAATCAACATCCCCTTTGATGGAGAAGCCTGATTTTTTACTGGGATCATTCACCCTGGTGATACCCACATCAACCACCACTGCACCTTCCTTTACCATTTCAGCTTTGAGAAATTCAGGTTTCCCCAATGCTGCGATGATGATATCCGCCTGCAGGCATATTTCCTTTAATTGTTGTGTATGTGAATGACATACCGTAACCGTCGCATTGCCGGGATATTCATTTTTGCTGAGCATGATGCTGATGGGACGTCCGACTATATTGCTCCGTCCAATGACAACTACATGCTTTCCCTTGGTATCAATTTTATAATGCTCGAGCAATAACAAAATACCATAGGGAGTTGCCGGGTAAAATGTTGGCAATCCCTGCACCATTTTTCCAACACTCTCCGGATGAAATCCATCTACATCTTTGCTTGGATAAATGGTTTCTATCACTTTTTGTTCTGATATATGTTTTGGTAGCGGCAATTGCACCAAAATTCCATCCACATCAAAATCCTCGTTGAGCTCAGTTAATTTATTCAGGAGCTGTACTTCCGAAACATCTTCCGGGAGACGAATAAGCGTCGATGTGAATCCAACCTCTGTGCAGGACTTGACCTTGGAAGCGACGTAGGTTTCGCTGGCACCGTTGTATCCGATGAGAACAGCGGCAAGATGGGGCATCTTTTTGCCTGCCGCTTTGCGCGCTTCAGTCTGTTGTTTCAACCTGTCTTTTACAGCCTGGGATACAAGCTTGCCATCCATTATTTCCATCCCTCAAAGGTACACTTGAGAAAAATGACACCCAAATATGTTGTTTTAAACAGCTCCAGGAATAAACCAATTCTCACCTTTATTGCATGAGGATGTTGATCATGTGGGCATGTATGCCATTCTGCTGCATTGCACAAAATGACTGGGCGCAGCTAATGCAACCCAGCAATATTGTACAGCACAAAACGGCTCAATCCAACCCGTTTATACATCATGATGCTTTCGGAGTTTTGGCATTTGCAGAGCATGGTTCCATCGGTATATCTGTTGAAAACAAATATTTGATTGCATCGCTGTCAAAACTGAACATCAGCGCACAATACAAAACGGAAAATGGAGGAGTTGGTTTGCACCTGAATGCCCTGGCAAACGAAATATTCAATGGATTTTCCTTGGGTGCAGGTTATGGAGTAAAATTATCTAAATCACTGGGCATGGGTATTGGATGTGGAGTCAGGCGTGATCAATTCAGGGGATTTACTCCGTTGTTCATTCTCTCACCACAGCTTGGGCTTTTGTATCTCTTTGCAAAAAAGGGAAGCATTTCAATCAATCTGAAAAAACTGATAAAACCGTTGCCAACTCCAACGTACAATGAATTTGGAACTTTCTCAACAGCCTTCAATTTTCAAATCGCAGCAGGTATACAAATGGGAATTGAACTTGAAAATGATTTCAGAAACAAATCGAATCTCAATCTGTATGCAGAATGGAGTCCCACGCAACAGCTCGAAACTTATTTGTATTACCGAACAGGCAGCGCAGAGATACAATCGGGCTTGCTATACATTCCAAAGCGATGGAAGATGGGCATGGGTATTTCCAACCACCCAATGCTGGGAAGCTCCTGTTTTATGATGTTGTACCATGTATTGCAATAAAGTACTGCAATGGATAGTGCTGATCACAATATTTACATCAGCATCTCAAGAAACATACGCACAGGAGCAGTTATCAAGACAACTGGAAGAGCAGGATCCATTCAATGATCCATCTGAGCAAAATTTGTCAAAACTTATCGGTATCGAGCACACCAAGAAAAAAAATATCAATTCGGTTACATTCGAAGAATTACAGGCATTGCACATGCTGAGTTTTAACCAAATCAATGCTTTTTTTGAATACAAAAAAAGGTTTGGAGATTTTTTGAGCATGTATGAACTACAGGCAATTCCAGGTTGGGAAATCCCATTGATAAAAGAACTGATGAAGTGGTTTGTATTGCTGGAACAACCAAATAAAGCCGAACTATCAAACGGCCAACATCAAATAGTAATTCGGCTAGGCAGATCAGGGAGCAGCAGCATGCTTGAACAATCTTTTTTAAAAGGGATGAAACAAACTTTATTCTACAGAAACAATAATCAAACCAATGCGTCATTTGGTTTATCCGCCGAGAAGGATGCAGGTGAGAAAAATATTTTTGACTTCACCAGCGGCTATCTGCAGAAATCATCTGTTGGTATATTCAAAAAAATTATCGTGGGCGATTACCTGGTCACCATGGGTCAGGGAATGATTCATTGGCAAGGATATGCATTTGGAAAAGGCCTGAATATTCTCAGCATCATGCGCCAGTCAACATCCCTCAGACCTCATACCGGAACAGAGGAAAACAGGTTTTTCAGAGGCGTGGGATTTGAAATCGGAAAAAGAAATACAAGTTTCTATGGCTTTGTCAGCAAAAAAGGATTGGATGCAAACGTGATGCATGACAGCCTAACAGAAAAAAAATGGGTCAGTTCACTTTTGTTGACTGGTTTGCACAGAAATGAGAGAGAGTGGATGGATAAAAAATCGCTGCAATCCTTTCATACCGGTTTTACAGTCAAGCGCCTTTTAAAATCCGGACATATTGCATTGAATGGAATCTATACCCAGCTGGATATCCCCATTCAAAAAAGATCCTTGCCCTACAATACATACAGTATCAAAGGCGATCAATTTTTCAACTTGAGCGGTGATTTTATTCTGTCTACCAAATGGGGGACTTTTTTTGGCGAGTTGGCAATAGACAGAGATTATTCTACCGGAGCAATCATTGGTATTTTAAAAAACCTTCATCGCACACTCGACGTTGGAATGCAATGGAGAGGGATATCTAAATCATACAATGCATTTTCACCCAATATCATAGCACATCAACCTTCAGCCAACAATGAGAGCGGAATATATGTTGGCATGAATTACAAATTGAACAACAGAAACAGACTGGAAGCATATATGGATCAATTTGTGCATCCATTTCCAGTATTCAGCGCAAATGGTCCGCAACGCGGACTGATCCATGCGCTGACGTATGCAGTTGCACCAACAAAAAAATTGGAAATCTATATTCGGTTGATTGAAAAAAGAAAAACCGAAAACCTTCCATCCATTCAGTCTAAATCACATTTGCTTTCCGTTCAACAATCATTTCAATTAAGGATACACGCTGGATTTCAAATCAATGAAGCATTGGAACTCAGAATTAGAAATGAGCTGCTGACTAGAAAAAAAGAGGCTGGAGATAAACTTCATGGCTGGCTCTCGTTTGCAGAGATCATCCTGCATCCAGTATTACAACCCTACAGTATCAGCATTCGCACAACATATTTCAATACAGACGGTTTCGATGCATCTATTTACAGCATGGAACGTGATCTTCCACATTACTATGCCATGCAATCTTTTTTCAACCGGGGAAACTCGAGTTACCTGCTTTTTCAAACGAACATTTCCAAGAAGGTTCACTTTGCTGGAAAATGGGTCATTGAGAAAAAATATTTTCCTTCAAGAGGTCCAACGCCACAATACAATGCACTTGTTCAATCTGAATGGAGGGTTCAAGCAACAATAAAATTCTAGTGTATATTTGTTTTTCAAACACATCAGCATGAGCGAGCAACAAGCACCCAATCAATTGAATATTGAAATTTCAGAGGAAATGGCAGAGGGCCAATATGCAAATCTGGCCATCATCACACATAGCCATGCAGAGTTCGTGGTTGATTTTGTCAATGTTATGCCCGGCACCCCCAAAAGCCGTGTCAAATCAAGAATCATATTAACACCCCAACATGCCAAACGCCTGTTGCATGCATTGCAGGACAATGTAGACAAATTCGAGTTGGCACATGGCACCATCAAAGACTTTGAGGAGGTTCAGATACCCTTTCAATACGGGGGACCAGCTGCGCAGGCTTGATCAGCTGAAAGATTCTACTTCGACTGTTTTGTTGATTTTCGCAATGAGTCCCTGTAAAACTTTACCAGGACCAACTTCTGTAAACTTGGTTGCACCGTCTTTGATCATTGCCTCTACGGATTGTGTCCATCTAACAGGACCTGTAAGCTGATCTATGAGATGTTGTTTGATTTGATCAGGATCAATTACGGCTTTTGCGATTACATTTTGATAAACAGGGCAAACGGGACGATGGAAAGTTGTCTTTTGGATGGCCGCCGAGAGTTCTTCTTTTGCAGACTCCATCAAAGGTGAATGAAAAGCTCCACCAACAGGGAGTTTCAATGCTCGCTTGGCTCCAGCAGCTTTCATTTTTTCACAGGCAATATCTATTCCTTGGTTCGATCCGCTGATCACCAGTTGACCTGGACAGTTATAATTGGCTGGTACCACCAGTTCGCCGCTCTCTTCTAAAATTTCCTTGCAAATTTCTTCTGCTTTTGCATCATCCAATGCCAGCACTGCTGCCATGGAAGATGGATTTGCCTCACACGCCTTTTGCATGGCCGAAGCCCTGACATTTACCAATTGAAGCGCATCCTCAAATGTCAGTGTTCCATTGACAACCAAAGAAGAAAACTCACCCAATGAATGTCCAGCTACCATGTGTGGAGTCGTGTTGTCCAACATCTTGTATGCAATAACTGAATGCAGAAAAATCGCAGGTTGGGTAACATTGGTTTGCCTGAGATCTTCCTCTGTGCCATTGAACATAACATCAGAAATCTTGAATCCTAAAATTTCATTGGCTTGCTCAAAGAAGCGTCTGGCAAATGCGTTTGATTCAAAGTGGTCTTTTCCCATTCCCGGATATTGGGAGCCTTGGCCTGGGAATACATAAGCGTGTATCATTGGTTGGATTGGGGACGCAATTTACGAAAAAGAAGACAGAGGGTCAAATTAATCGGTACGCATTGATAATCAATGCAGCCTGGAACCGATCAGTCGGATGAATTCACTCCTGGTTTCATTTTTCTGAAACTGACCGCAGAAAGCAGAGGTTGTTGTAACTGAATTTTGTTTTTGTACACCGCGCATCATCATACAGAGGTGAGATGCTTCGATTACAACAGCAACACCCAATGGATTCAACGTTTCTTGGATGACATTGAGAATTTGTGTTGTCAATCGCTCTTGTACTTGCAGTCTTCTGCTGTATGCATCAACAACTCTTGCAATTTTGCTCAAGCCAGTGATGACTCCATTGGGAATATATGCAACGTGAGCCTTTCCGTAAAAGGGCAACATATGATGCTCGCACAAGCTATACAGTTCAATGTCCTTTACAAGGATCATTTCATTTACGTCTTCATGAAACTTGGCAGAATCAAGAATGGCTTTGGCATCAATTTGATAGCCCTGGGTAAGATATTGCATCGACTTTGCGACTCTTTCCGGAGTCTTCAGCAATCCCTCACGGTTGGGGTCCTCTCCAAGAAGCTCAATGGATTCTCTGTAATTTTCAATAAGACCCGAGGTGATCTTATCCTCGAACTGCTCAACCTTGATGTATGCCATGACCTTTTGATTGGTTATTTATGAAGTAGGGTACTCAACGAAATTACGTGGAGTTTCATATAAACGTATCTGAAGGTCCAATTGTTCACTCAAAAGAGGTCTTAAAATATTAAATATGACGATGGCGATGTTTTCAGCTGTGGGATTCAAATGCTTGAATGCGGGTACATCCAAGTTCAGGTTGCGGTGATCAAATTTGGATATAACATGTTCATTTACAAGGTCAGAGAGTAGCTTTGTATCCATCACATAGCCTGTAACAGGATCAACTTCTCCAGTTACTTTTAGAATCAATTCATAATTGTGTCCATGGTAATTGGGCAAGTTGCATTTTCCGAACAAACGGTTATTTTCATCTTGAGACAATGATGGATTGTGCAGACGGTGTGCAGCATTGAAGTGTTCCTTTCTATATACAGCTACCTTATTCGCCATAGTATTCAACAAATATTCTGGGTGTTTCTACCAATTTAACGCAGTGCAAAGATACGCCAGGGGGAATGTTAGGACTCAACTCCTTCCATATGCCATCAACCAGATTTTCAATCGAACAGATCTTATCCTTCATAAATGGTACATCCAGGTTCAGGTTTTTGTGATCCAGTACATCCACCACATGGAGCTTTATGATGGAACTCAGCAACTTCGCATCAACAATAAATCCAGTATCGGGATTGGGCTCTCCTTTTACAGTAACATACAGTTCAAAATTGTGGCCATGCCAATTCTCATTGGCACATTTGCCAAATACATCTTCATTCTTTTCACGGCTCCAAGCGGGGTTGTATAGCTTGTGGGCAGCGTTGAAGTGTTCTTTTCTGGTAAGATAAAAAATTGCCATAAATAACGGGATGCAAAGTTAATCTGAAATGCTGAACTTTGCTACATGAAAATCATGGTTGTTGCTGCTACAGAATGGGAGTTAAGCTGCATGAGGGATGTGAATGTCATTGAACCAAATACACTCACAACGGCAGTGCATGGCATCGGACAAGTAGCTGCTACTTTCCAACTTACACAACTCATCGAAAAACAGCAACCTGACATTGTTGTACAACTGGGAATTGCAGGTGGATTTTCAAAAGAGCTTCATCTCAGTGCAGCAGTAGCTGTCGAAACAGAGTATTTGGCTGATATGGGTGTGGAGGAAAAGAAGACCTTTCATTCCATCTTTGACATGCAACTTGCAGATGAGAATGCATTCCCTTTCCATCAAAAAAAATTATCCAATCCACACAAACATCTGCTTGAAAAATCAGGGTTAAAAAAAGTTACAGGCATCTCAGTGAATCAAATCACCACATCAGAAAAACAAATCAATTATTACAAAGCAGCATACCATCCATCTATTGAATCCATGGAGGGTGCTGCATTTCATTACTGTTGTCTGATGAAAAATATTCCGTTTCTTCAGATCAGGGCAATCTCCAATCTGATCGGAGAAAGGGATAAAAGCAAATGGAAAATGGATGAATCGCTCCAGACACTGCACAATACGATGATTGAGATTTTAAAAAATATTACAACGAAATGAAACTGAGTCTGGGTTTATCTCCTTGTCCAAATGACACATTTATTTTTGATGCAATGTTGCATGGAAAAATAGATACAGAGGGGTTGCAATTTGAATACAGACTGGAGGATGTAGAGACATTGAATAAAATGGCATTGACCGGTGAGTTGGATATTACCAAGGTAAGCTATGGTGCGTTGGCCAGGCTGCTGGTGCATTACAAAGTACTGGATGCAGGTGGCGCTTTGGGATTGGGTGTGGGTCCATTGCTGATATCCCTTCATCACACCAACATTTCTGAACTTGACCCGGCATCATCAACCATTGCCTTGCCCGGAGCATATACAACAGCCCATTTGTTGTTCCATTTATCATATCCAGCATTCCAAAAGAAAGTATTCATGCCTTTTCATCACATAGAGGATGCTGTGCTGCGCGGCGAAGCAGATGCAGGTGTCATCATCCACGAGAACAGATTTACCTATGCAGAGAGAGGATTAAAAAAACTGATGGACTTGGGAGATGCATGGGAGCTTAAAACCGGTTTCCCCATTCCCCTCGGAGGAATTCTTGCCAAGCGGCATTTTGATGGAGCGTTGTTAAAAAAAATAAACAGGGTCATCAAAAGCAGCATCGAATATGCGTTCTCCCACCGCACAACACTGTCCCCCTTTGTTCTGGAACATGCACAATCGATGAGTGAAACGGTTATGCATCAGCACATTGATCTGTATGTAAATGATTATTCCTTGGGACTGGGATCCAAGGGTAGAGCAGCAGTATGGAAACTGCTTGAACTGGCTGCAGCGTTGCATCCGGTTCCACAGAACAGTAACTTTGAGGTTTTTGCAGACTGATTAAAACAAGCCGTACAACTCGGCATCAATTTTGGCTATGATTTTACCGAGATCTTCATCGTTTTCAGCAAACTTATTTTCATCAACATTCACTACCAGCAAGGGTCCCTCTTTGTACCCTTCAATCCATTTGTTGTAAAACTCGTTGAGTCTTTTCAGGTAATCGAGGCGAATGTTTTCTTCGTATTCCCTTCCCCGTTTTTGAATTTGTCCAACCAGGGTTGGTACAGATGCCTGTAAATAAACCAGCAAGTCAGGGGGTTTTACCATCTGACGAAGATTTTGAAAGAAGTCAAAATAATTTTCAAAATCTCTTTTGCTCATGAGTCCCATTTCATGAAGATTGGGTGCAAAAATGTATGCGTCTTCATAGATGGTTCTATCCTGAATGACCGTTTCGGTTCCTTTGCTGATTTCAATCAGCTGATTCAAGCGGCTGTTCAAAAAATAGATTTGAAGATTGAAACTCCACCTCGGCATGTCTTCGTAAAAGTCATACAGATATGGATTTTGATCAACATCTTCAAATTGAGGTATCCAGCGGTAATGTTTACTCAACAGTTCTGTGAGCGTTGTTTTTCCTGCTCCTATATTTCCCGCTATAGCAACGTGTTTTGGTTTCTTCGCTTTGGCCATGGTAACTTATTCTAACCCTTTTTTGAACAGCGTTCAAAGTACATATTCATTTTCAAATACCAAGATTTGGATGTAATTTTTTTTATTGATGTGGATATTATTCGATCAATATTGAAGTCCCATTGCTTCCCTGACCAGTTTCATGGTTTCTGCAGCGCTTTTCCTTGCTTTTTCTGCTCCTTTTTCCATGATCTCCTGAAGATATGTTTCGTTGGTGCGGATGCTTTCTGCTTTTTCACGAATGGGAGCAATGAACTGCACCATGTCTTCCGCCAATTGCTTTTTCATGTCTCCATAGCGAATGCTGCAATCATTGTATGCATGCTCATAATGTTGGATCACATCCATTGAACTCACCAAGCGCATCAATTGAAAAATGTTTTCAATGTAATCTGGTTTTTCGCTGTTGGGACTTGAAGGACCGCCGTCTGTTTTGGCCTTCATGACTTTTTTCCTGATCAATTCATCTGCGTCTGCCAGATACAAGGTAGCCAATTGATTTTCGCTCTTGCTCATCTTACCTGTTCCGTCCAAACTTGGAACTTTCACCAGGTCTTCCCCAAAATTATACGCCATGGGTTCTGGAAAAACTTGTCCGTATCGATGATTGAATCGGTTCACAAAATTCCTTGCCATCTCCAGGTGTTGCTCCTGATCCTTGCCAACAGGCACCCAGGTTGCACGATGCAAAATGATGTCAGCTGTCTGGAGAACCGGGTAAGTCAACAATCCCGCGTTGACATTATCCGGCTGCATTCTTGCTTTCTCTTTAAAAGTAGTTGTCTTTTCCAACTCCCCGAGATAGGCAAGCATATTGAGATAGAGATACAATTCAGATGTTTCCCTGACATGGCTTTGACAATACAAGGCAGCTTTATCAGGATCAATTCCACAGGCAATATTTTCAGCAAGCACCCTATGTACATTATTTTTGAGTTCTTTTGTATCAGGATGGGTGGTGAGGGCATGAAGATCTGCCACCATGAAAAAACAGGTATACTGATCCTGTAGCTTCACATAGTTTCTCATTGCACCGAAATAATTGCCTAAATGTAAAAAGCCCGTGGGCCTGATTCCGCTCATTACAATTGCTTGCTCCTTGCTCATGGAGCAAATATATGAATTGTGCTCAACGGTAAAATATCCCCCAACTCCAGCCACCGTTACCGCTCATCAAATATTGAAATAGATTGGATACAGATTGACTAAATTTGTACCGAGAACTATTCACATGAAACTTGACACTTCAACCACCAAAAAACTTGCTGAACTGGCTAAACTCGAGTTCAACAACGAAGAGTTGGATGAAATTCAGCGTGATCTGGAACAAATGATTGGTTTTGTTGAGAAACTCAATGAAATAGATACTGCACATGTGGAACCCCTTACCCATGTGTCAGAAGGAGGCATGCCCTTGAGGGAAGATGAAGTAAAGGGGTCCATCGACATTGCAACTGCACTGAAAAATGCACCTGCTTCAACAGATCGTTTTTTCACCGTTCCTAAAGTGATAAAAAAATAAACATGGTCAATTCGGTCATCAAGCTGGAAGATATCCGCAAAAGCTATTTCATGGGGAAACAAGAGCTCCAAGTATTGAAAGGTGTTACACTGGATATTTTGAAGAACGAATATGTGGCTTTGATGGGACCATCAGGCTCAGGCAAAAGCACATTGATGAATATCCTGGGATGCCTGGATTCACCGAGTGACGGCAAATACATACTGAATGGTCATGATGTAAGCACCATGCTCGACAACGAGCTGGCAGAAATCAGAAACAAAGAAATTGGTTTTGTGTTCCAACAGTTCAACCTCTTGCCTCGATTGAGTGCACTGGAAAATGTTGCTCTTCCTCTGGTATACGCGGGCATTCCCAAAAAAATCAGAAATGAGATGGCTGAGGAAGTATTGAGAAAAGTTGACCTGGCCGACAGAAGTCACCACAAACCCAATGAATTGTCAGGCGGACAATGCCAGCGGGTTGCCATTGCCCGTGCACTTGTAAACAACCCTTCGATCATCCTTGCAGATGAACCAACAGGAAACGTCGACACCAAGACATCTTATGAAATCATGAATATTTTCTCCAAAATTCATGAGGATGGCAATACGGTTGTTTTGGTTACACACGAAGAAGACATCTCCAATTATGCTAAAAGAGTCATTCGTTTAAGAGATGGACTGATTGAAAGCGATAAAAGAAAACAAACCGCAGAACTTGTGTAAAAAAAGTTGGGGCCTACCCGAACAATTGACCCCATATCACATTATGTTTGAAAGCAAACGTGATCATGGCAGCAAGAGTATATACAAAAACAGGCGATAAAGGAACAACATCTTTGATAGGCGGCACCAAGGTGCTGAAATCACACGAGCGCATCGAGGCATACGGAACAATTGATGAGCTGAACGCCTACATCGGATTATGCCGTGACCTGATCGACATACAAGAAATCAAACAAACCCTCAAAGAAGTACAAGACAGGCTTTTCACCATTGGATCTTCCCTCGCATGCGACCCTCAGAAGGAATCCAGAATGAAAATCCCTGATCTGAAGGAATCAGATGTATTCTTTTTGGAAAAAGAAATAGATACACTTGACGAAGAACTTCCTCCACTTCAGTATTTCATTTTACCCGGCGGCCATCCAACCGTTTCCAATATCCATGTTGCAAGGTGCGTGTGCAGAAGATCGGAACGACTGATTGTAAAATTGCTTCTTCAGGATGAAGAACATGAAAACCTTATCGTCAAATACATCAATCGCCTGAGTGATTATCTTTTCGTGTTGAGCAGGTATGTTGCGCTGAAACTGAATGCCGAAGAACAGCAATGGCATCCCCGTGTTTGATCAGGCAGTCCACCTTCCATCTTTCAGATGAAGCACACGGTTGCTGCGTGCAGCGAGTTCTTCGTTGTGTGTGACAATGACAAAAGTTTGTTGCAGTTCATCCCGAAGTTGTTGGAACAACTGATGGAGCGATTTTGCATTGGCTGAATCGAGGTTACCCGTTGGTTCATCTGCAAATACAATTCCGGGTTTATTGATCAATGATCTTGCTACGGCAACCCGTTGCTGCTCCCCGCCAGAAAGTTCATGCGGCTTGGAATGCAGTTTACCTGATAATCCCAACCTATCGAGCAAAGCAGTTGCATCATGCAAAACCTGTTTTTTGGCATTCCCGGCAATCCAACCAGGTATGGAAACATTTTCAACTGCTGTGAACTCAGGCAATAAATGATGAAATTGAAATACAAATCCAATGTGTTGGTTTCTGAAATGAGCGAGCTGTTTGCTGTTGAGGCGATGCAGCGCCTCTCCTTCAAAATACAATTCACCCCCGTCGGCTTTCTCCAATGTTCCCAGAATGTGCAAAAGCGTAGTTTTTCCTGCACCTGAAGAACCTGTAATGCTCACAATTTCCCCTTTGGCAATCTCAATATCCACTCCCCTCAAAACGGGAAGGGAGCCGAACGACTTCTGAATATCTTTAGCGCTGAGCATAGGAGGTTAAATCGCCGTGAAGTTAAGTTCATTGGACTGATTTCTGTTTAAATTTTAAGCGTTGGAGATATCAAATTAACCGTTACATTTGCCGAAATTTAAAGAAGCGCATATGTTCTGGACATTAGAATTGGCCTCCTATTTGGAAGATGCCCCTTGGCCTGCAACAAAGGATGAGTTGATCGATTATTCCATCCGAAGCGGCGCACCGATCGAAGTCATTGAAAATCTTCAGGAACTTGAAGACGAGGGAGATATATATGAGGGGATTGATGATATCTGGCCAGACTATCCAAGCCAGGAGGACTTTTTCTTCAACGAAGACGAATATTAATCAGAGAGACCACGATGTGGTCTTTTTTATTTTTTGAATGTCAGCTTGAAATACAACATCAACAGAGAGAGCGACATGATGACGGCATTAGCAAGGATCATGGGGAAATCATTTCTGACAATGCCGTAAACCAACCAAATGCTGACATTGGCAATGAGAATCAAAATCATCCACATCGACAGATCCCCAACTGATCTTGATTTCCAAGCCTTGTATACCTGTGGAACAAAAGTCAGTGATCCTGATACAACGCCAACGAGTCCCAAGTAATCAATCCATTCCATCTCAAATCTATTTTTCCATTTGTTCAATCACTGCATTGGTAACACCGGTGAAAGAGAATCCCCCATCATGAAAAAGATTTTGCATGGTGACCATCTTTGTCATATCCGAGAACATGGTTACACAATAATTGGCACAGTCTTCACCGGAAGCATTTCCAAGTGGACTCATTTTCTCTGCATATGAAATGAATCCGTCAAAACCTTTTACACCGCTGCCGGCAGTGGTTCTGGTGGGCGATTGAGAAATCGTATTGATGCGGACCTTCTTTTTGATGCCATAATGATAACCGAAACTTCTCGTGATGCTTTCCAAGAGTGCCTTGGCATCAGCCATTTCATTGTAATCCGGAAACACACGTTGTGCGGCAATGTATGTCAGCGCAACCACACTTCCCCACTCATTCAGCGCATCCATCTCATATGCCGTTCTCAAAACACGGTGAAGCGACATGGCAGAAATATCAAGTGTCTTCTGATTAAATCCATAATCAATTTCGGTATAATGCTTTCCCTTTCTTACGTTCAAACTCATCCCTATTGAATGGAGCACAAAATCTATCCCGCCTCCAAAGTGTTTCATGGATTCTGTGAAAAGATTTTTCAAATCATCCATGTTCACAACATCGGCACCAATAACTGGAGCATTGACAGCCTCTGCCAATTTGTTGATTTCTCCCATTCTCAAAGCAACAGGAGCATTTGTAAGCACCAGCTGGGCTCCTTGGGCATGACATGCCAAAGCAGTCTTCCATGCAATGGACTTTTCATCCAGCGCTCCAAAAATGATTCCTTTTTTACCTTTCAAAAGTTGATTGGACATGGTGTGGGATTTTGGTCAAAGATAAGAAGTTTGGATGATCAGCTTTTGATCATCTCTCTTGCATTGGCAATGGCATACTGACTTGGATTTTCACCCGAAAGCATTTGTGCGATGGCTTGAACACGCTCTTCTGCGCTGAGCACCTTGATACCGGTAGTGATCAAATTATTTATTGCTGACTTGTAAACAAATAAATGCTGATCGGCCTTTGCAGCAATTTGCGGCTGATGGGTGATGCTGATCAATTGATGGTTCTCCGATAATTCGTCGAGCAATATGCCCACCTGCTTGGCAGCCTCTCCACTGATGCCACTGTCGATTTCATCAAAAATCAGCGTTGGCATATCAAGTGATTTGGCAACAAGCGACTTCAGTGTCAGCATCAAACGACTCAATTCACCCCCACTGGCAACTTTGTGCAGGGGTTCAAATTTTCCGCTTTTATTGGCATCGAATAAAAATTCAATTTGATCAATGCCGTGCTGCGATAAATCGGTCTCGCTGATACCTACTTTAAACATTGCATTGGGCATCCCAACACGGGAAAGCAACGCGGTGGTTGCTTTTTCCAAGAGGGGAATTTGTTTGATTCTTTTTTGCTGCAACTGCCTGGCTATATCCAAGGACTCTTTCCTCAATGCAGCATGCTCTTTTTGAAGCTGTTCCAAATTGGACTGATTCTCCTGAAAATCTGCAAGCGACTGTTGCAATGATTGATGAACATGGATCAATTCATCGGGTGATTGCAATCCGTGCTTTTTGACCAAACGTTGAGCGGTCGACATCCTCCCATTCAATTCTTCCAGCCGCTTGTCATCTGTTGTGACCTTATCGGACAAGGCGGACAATTCATTGGCAATGTCTTTCAACTCAATGTGTGTGGATGCAAGCCTGCTTACAAGCTCTTCCAACGAAGCATGGTATTTTGTGAGTGACTGCAATTTTGAAATCAGCGATTTGATTTCTGCAATCACGGGTTTTTCTCCCTCTTCAAGCAGATAACTCGCAGCTCCAACCGACTGTTTGATTTGCTCTGCATGTGTCAGTAAACTCAATTCATCGGCAATGGACTTTTCCTCATGTTCCTTCCAATTCAATTCATCCAATTCATTGAGCAAAAACTCTTTGAAGGATCTTTCCTGTTCTGCTTTTCGTATGTTTTCCTGGATTGAAAAAATAGCAGATTCAATTTGTTTGTATTGCTGGTATTTTTCCTGATACCTGGTAAGTTCATCCAGACATCCAGCACGGGCATCCAAAATCAAGCGCTGGAAATGCTTATTGCTCAGTTCAAGTGTATCAAACTGCTGATGAAGATCCACCAAGAGGGAAGTCAATTGCTGTACCTGTGCCAGTGCAGTTGGTGTATCATTGATGAAGGCCCTTGATTTTCCCGTTGATAGTATTTCTCTTCTAACAACAATTGTTTCATCCCAATCCATGTCGTGTGCAACAAAGAAGTCAAGCAGTTCTTTTTGTTGCTTGACCTTGAACTCAGCTTCGACGACGGACTTGGTTTGTTTATCCTTCATCATGGAGGCATCTGCTCTTTCACCCAATGCAAGTCCCAATGCACCCATGAGTATACTCTTACCAGCTCCTGTCTCACCAGTAATAATGACCAATCCGCGTTCAAATTGGATTTCCAGCTCTTGGATGATCGCAAAATTTTTTATGTAAAGTCGACTTAGCACAGGTATCAAAATTAGGAGTATTCGATGAAGAGCAGGGAAAGAAATTGAAAGAAAAAAACAGGAAAAAAATGTATTTGACAGATTGCCCTGCAGTAAAAGGATTTTAGTTTTACGTTATCTTGCCGGCATATTGTTGTAAAATGTCGCCCATTCTACTTTTTTCTTTTGTGATCGGATATTTTCTGATCCTTCTCGGGGTTGCCGCGTACACATCCAGAAATGCAACCAATGAAACTTTTTTTATCGGAAACCGGAATTCAAATTGGGTCTTGGTGGCATTTGGAATGATCGGAACATCACTTTCCGGGGTAACATTTGTGTCAGTACCCGGCACAGTTGGCAATATGGTAAATGGCGGATACGGTGCTTTTGGATATTTCCAGGTCATTCTCGGATACATCATTGGATACCTGGTGATTGCCTTTGTATTGGTGCCACTCTACTACAAACTCAATCTGACCTCCATCTACCATTACCTTGAAATCAGGTTGAGCAAAGAAAGTTACAAGACAGGTGCACTCTTTTTTATCATCTCCAGACTTTTTGGAGCGACAGCAAGACTTTTCCTGGTCATCAATGTACTGCAGATATTTATACTCGATCAAATGGGAGTCCCTTTTGTGCTGACAACTGCCATCATTTTGATGATGATCTTATTGTATACATGGAAGGGAGGAGTGAAAACGATCGTATACACCGATACACTGCAAACCACCTGTATGCTCCTTGGACTGATCATCTGCCTTGTATACATTCTCTCGCAAATGAACATCAGCATAGGCGATGCATTTCAAAGAATGAGTGATCACCAATACCTCCAAATTTTGGATACAAACATCCTGCACAAATCCTATTTCCTGAAGAACATCATCGGTGGCGCTGTGATTGCCATCACCATGACCGGCATGGATCAGGAAATGATGCAAAAAAACATCAGCGTCAGAAGAATGCAAGACTCACAGAAAAACATACTTACATTCACAGGCACACTGGTGATTGTCAATTTGCTTTTTTTGGTTCTCGGAGGACTCCTCTACCTCTTCATGATCGATAAAGGTGCTGCCTATGCATCCAACGGTTTCCTTTTTGAAAACAAGAACATCTCTGGGGATGATTTGTTTCCAACCGTTGCCCTTTTCCATTTGCCACCAGCCCTTGGTATCATCTTTATCATTGCCCTGATATCTGCTCTTTTCCCAAGTGCAGATGGTGCACTCACTGCATTAACCTCCTCGTTTTGCATCGACATCCTGGGCATTCACAGAAGAAAAGATCTCACCGAGCAGGAACAAAAAAAGACAAGAATGTCTGTACACCTCAGTTTTGCAATCATATTTCTGTTGTGCATACTCCTTTTTAAGTGGATCAATAACAAATCCATCATCGGTGTGATCCTTGACTTGGCTGGATACACCTATGGGCCGTTGCTCGGACTTTTTGCGTTTGGCATCCTGACAAAAAGAGTCATCAACAAAGGATATGGAGTCACCGTCATATGTTTGGCAGCTCCTGCATGCTCTTACATCTTGGGGAAAAATGCTGCAACAATTTTCAATGGCTATCAGATTGGAATTGAAATGCTGTTGATCAATGGCATTATGACATTCGTCGGACTCTGGGTATACTCGAAGAAGGCATCATAGGCTGTGTTTTTTAACAAAAGCCTCCATCTCCTAAGCAGCAAAGCTTGTACATTTGCCACACATGGAAATCATCAGCTCAGCGGCAGAAAAATATGTGCAGTTGCACAGCTCAGTGACCAACCAGTTGCTGCAGAAAATAGATGCCCATACCCATGAGCATCATGCTGAACCGCATATGTTGAGCGGACCTGTACAGGGAAAATTTCTCTCCATGGTCAGCCGCATGATCAAACCCAAAAGAATACTTGAAATTGGAACACTTACAGGTTACAGTTCGCTCTGCCTGGCAGAAGGATTGGATCCATTGGGAGTACTTCATACCATCGAATTGAGGCCAGAGGACGCAATCATCGCACAGCAATTTTTTGATGAGAGTCCGTTTAAACAACAAATTCAATTGCATGTTGGCAATGCGCATGAAATCATACCCCAATTGAATGAAGACTGGGATTTGGTTTTTATTGATGCAGAAAAAACCGGGTACATCGATTACTACAAAACATTGATAGAGATCATTCAACCAGGTGCATTCATGCTGTTTGACAATGTATTGTTTCATGGTGAGGTACTAAAAGAGGACGTCAAGGGAAAGAGCGCATTGGCAATCAAGCATTTCAATGAGTATCTTCTGAAAGAAGAGAGAATCGACAAAGTGATGCTATCTGTCAGGGACGGCATCATGATTATTCAAAAACTATTTTAAGCATGATGAGAAAATCACCAATCAAATATATTGTTCATGTAGTTTTATGTTTGATCGCTTCAATATCCGTGAGAGCACAAAACCTTCCCAACGAGGATATTGTTCATTACATCACCCAATACGCAGACATTGCCATCAATGAAATGGTCAGAACGGGTGTACCGGCATCCATCAAAATAGCACAAGGAATTTTAGAAACACAGGCCGGGAAAAGCAAATTGGTATTGGAGTCCAATAATCACTTCGGCATCAAATGCAAATCCAACTGGGATGGACCAAAAGTATATCACGATGATGACGCACAGGGTGAATGTTTCAGGAAATACAAGGATGCAGTGAGTTCATACAAAGATCATTCTGATTTTTTAAAATTGCAGCCTCGATATGCTGCTTTGTTTGAATTGGACCTGGACGATTACAAGGGATGGGCATGGGGACTCAAAAAAGCAGGCTATGCCACCAATCCCATTTACGCAGAGACGCTGATCAAATTCATTGAAGAGTACCAGTTGAATCAGCTAAACGACTATGCAGAGGATGAAGAACAGGATAAATACGATATTTCCGATTACATAGAGGAAATCACCAAGAATGGTTTAACACCCTCCACTGGTAATAATAATGCTGCCTCCTCATTTGCAAGTAGAAAAATTTCTTACCCCGAAGATGTGTTCAAGATCAACAGCGTGAAGGTGATATACGCACCAGCAGGTAGTTCATTGCTTGCAATAGCAAAAAAATACAACATTACACTTTCCAAACTGCTTTCATACAATGAACTTCCGAAGTCAGTTTCGGTTTTGAAAAAAAGCGAATTGGTATTTCTGCAGCCCAAAAAAGCAATTGGAAATAAATCCATCCACCGTGTAAAAAGAAACGAGTCGCTCAGAGATATCAGCCAGCACGAGGGCATCAAACTTTCCAGCCTGCTGCAATACAATCATTTGAAGGCCAACAGCAAACCAAGCGTTGGACAAAAATTGAATTTAAAACCCAAAAAAGGGACAAGCTACAAGCAACCTGTCAAGTCGACCAAAAAGAAAAAATCAAATTCAAAAAAGAAGTCACGCAAAAAATGAAAAAAAAGATCCACGATAAAACATTTATTCCCTATCTCAGGTCAGCAGATATTCAACAGGCAGTCTCAAAGATAGCAGCACAAATCAATGAGGACTACAAAGGAAAATCACCCTTGTGCATTGCCATCCTGAATGGGTCTTTCATGTTTGCAGCTGATCTTTTCAAGCAACTTGATATTGATGCATCTATCAGTTTTATCAAACTTGCCTCATACAAAGGGATGAACTCGACGGGTAATGTTGTAACTGCTATCGGACTTGAAACTACCCTGAGCGGAAGAGACATCATCCTGATCGAGGACATTGTAGACACCGGCAAAACCTTGCATGCATTTTTGCCTCAACTCATGGATCATCAGCCTGCCTCACTGAAAATCTGTTCTTTGCTGCACAAAAAAGAAGCAACTGTATATCCCATCAACATTGATTACCTGGGATTTGAAATTCCCAATCTGTTTGTGGTTGGATACGGACTGGATTATGATGGATTGGGCCGCAATCTGGGAGAGATCATGCAACTTGAATGCTGATACAATTTAGCCAAACATTTCCTTCACTTTGGTGAAGAAACTTTTTTCACTTTTTTCAGGTTGTGGTTGAAAGTTTTTGGAATCTTTAAGCTTCTCCATCATCTCTTTTTCCTCATTGCTAAGTTCTTGAGGAGTCCACACGTTTACATGAATCAACTGATCCCCTCTCTCGTATGAATTGATGGAAGGAAATCCCTTTCCTTTGAGTCTGAAAATTTTTCCACTCTGTGTACCAGGGGGAATTTTGATTTTTGCTCTGCCATCAATGGTAGGCACTTCCACATTGGATCCGAAGATGGCATCTGGAATGCTGACATGCATGTCATAAATCACATTGAGGTTGTCGCGCTGCAATTCTGGATGTGATTCTTCTTCAATCAGCACAATCAAATCACCAGAAGAACCGCCACGCTCACCGATGTTTCCTTTTCCACTCAAACTCAACTGCATGCCATCTTGCACCCCTGCAGGAATATCAATGTTGATGGTCTCCTCCGTATAAACCCTTCCCTCGCCTTTGCAGGAAGTACATTTATTGGTGATGGTAGATCCTTCGCCGCTGCAGGTTGGACAGGTCCCAACGGTTTGCATTTGACCCAGGAAAGTACTGGTCACTTTCCGAACTTGTCCCGTGCCATTACAGGTTGAACAATTTTGGACCGAATTCTTATCTTTTGCTCCTGAACCGCTGCAGGTTGTGCAGCTGGTATATTTTTTTACTTTGACGGTTTTGTTTGCACCCTTTGCAATCTCCTCGTAATTCATTTTTAATTTGATGCGCAGGTTGCTTCCTCTGGTGCCGCGTGCTTTTCCGCCACGCTGACGGGCACCCCCTCCACCAAAGAAACTTCCAAAGATATCGTCACCGAAAATATCTCCAAAATTGCTGAAGATATCATCCATGTTCATTCCCTGACCGCCACCAAATCCACCTCGATTGTTGAGTCCCGCGTGCCCAAAACGATCATACTGAGCCTTCTTTTCCTGATCACTCAACACTTCATACGCTTCTGCAGCCTCCTTGAATTTTTCCTCTGCAGCCTTGTCACCCGGATTCCTATCTGGGTGAAACTGCATGGCCACCTTTCGGTATGCTTTTTTGATTTCATCAGCGCTTGCAGATTTCGCAACACCTAAAACTTCGTAATAATCTCTTTTAGCCATTATTTTTTATTTGGGATGCGATTTACTTTCCAACCACCACTTTTGAGAATCGTATAATTTTATCATTCAGGGTATATCCTTTCTCAACCTCATCAACAATTTTACCTTTCATTGTTTCATCCGGAACGGGTATTTCAGTGATGGCCTCATGAAAATCTGGGTTGAATGCCTCGCCGATTGATTTCATTTCTTTCAATCCCCTGGACTGAAGAATATTTCTGAACTTACTGAATACGAGTCCGATTCCTTCCCTGATTTGTTTTAAATCCTCACTCTGGTTCATTTGTTTTTCTGCACGCTCACAATCATCCAATACTTCCAACATGGATTGAATGACCTCCCTTCCTGCAGTCTGAATCAATTCAACCCTTTCTTTGGCATTTCTGCGCTTGTAATTATCGAACTCTGCATAGAGCCTGATGAACTTTTCCTTTTGCTCTTCAACCTCTTTCTTCAATGTATCCAGTTCGTTCAATTCCTCAACCGGAGCCTCTTGGCTTGCCTGTTGATTTTCGTTTTCGGGATGTTGCACTGTTTCCTTCTCATCCATAGTTAAAAATTTACATGTTCAATGCTTCAAATGGCTTGCCAGCACTCAATGATGAGCCAAAATGGCGGTTTTTTGCCCGTGAAACGCGAATTTCAGTCATTTCTACGAAAGTTTACCTTTGGGGGATGAAGAAAGTGGTACTAAAGAGAAAGATCAGCAACCGCGTTGTAAACGGACACCCATGGATATTTGCCAATGAGATCAACCTCATGGATGATGAAATTGAAGCAGGAGAAATTGCAGCAGTTTTTACCCATGATGAAAAATTTATCGGAAAGGGGTATGTCAATCCCCTTTCAAGAATTCCTGTGAGATTACTGACGCGCGACAAGCATGTTCAGATCAATGCCGATTTTTTTCATGACACTATTCAAGAAGCATGGAACTACAGAAAAAAAATCGGTTATACAGAAAACTGCAGACTGATATTTGGAGAGGCAGACGGATTGCCACAACTCATCATTGACAAGTTCAATGATTATTTCGTCATCCAAACTTTGGCACTTGGCATCGACAGATGGAAAAAAGAAATAGCCGACGCCTTGGAAAAAATTTTCAAGCCAAAAGGAATTTACGAGAGAAATGATGTACCCATTCGTGAATTGGAGGGACTGGACCAAAGAAAAGGATTTCTATCAGCTCCTTTTGATACCCGAATACCTATTGTTGAAAATGGGTTAAAATTCAATGTAGACATTGAAAAAGGGCAAAAGACAGGATATTTTCTCGACCAGCAAGACAACAGAAGAGCCATCAGGCATATTGTGAAAGACGCGGATGTATTGGGCGCATTTTGTTATACCGGCACTTTTGAAATACATGCCGCGCACTATGGTGCAAAACATGTGCTGGGACTGGATATATCTGCAGCGGCTGTTGAACATGCAAAAGAAAATGCAGCACTCAACAATCTTAAAAATATTTCCTTTCAATGTGTAAATGCTTTTGATGCATTGAAAGAGTGGTCGAAGGAAGGAAAAAAATGGGATGTTGTGATGCTCGACCCACCTTCATTCACCAAGACAAGAGACAATATTCAGAAGGCCATCAGCGGTTACAAAGAAATCAATTTAAGGGGGATGAAACTGTTGAAACCAGGGGGATTTCTGGTAACATCCTCATGCACCAATTTGGTTCAACCTGACTTGTTTTATGAAATCATAGAAATGGCTGCCAAAGACGCAAGAAGAACTTTGAGACAGGTTGTATTCCAGGCTCAATCGCCCGACCATCCAATTATCAGGGGATTGGAAAACACCAATTACTTGAAATTTCTGATTGTACAGGTCTGCTGATTATTTCTCTACCTGAAATTTTCCGGAGTCAATGATCTGCCCGTTTTTATCCTTGAACTGGAATATGTAAAGCCCTCTGCGGAAATCGGCGAGGTCCAGGTAAACATTTGAACCTGGATTTACCAACTCCAGTTGTTTTTTCCCGATGAAATTATAAATCACCAGCCATGCGGGCACAGGCGTTTGTTGTTTGAATTGAATTTGAATAAAAGACCTGGCTGGGTTTGGATAAATGACCGTTCTTTTGACATGCTCGCTCATGGTCACACGTTTCACCTGGCTGAATGAGGCCAGCGAAACAAAGATGAACAATATCAAAAAAAATGATCTCATGACTTATATGCTATTCCGAAGTTAGTGTATTTACAAAAAAAAGAGCCATGCATTTGCATGACTCTTACAAATTATCAGTTTTTGAAATATTTAATTCAATCCCGACAATGCCGCTTTGATGGCATCAAAATTGGGAAGATCTCCTGCACTTTCTAATACTTCAGCATACTGGACCGTTCCATTTTTGTCAACCACAAATGCCGCTCTGCGTGATACTCCTTTCATACCAAAAACAAATTCGTCGTAAAAAGCACCATAAGCCTGGCTCACTGTTTTGTTAAAATCAGAAAGGAGCTGGAAGTTGTACTGCTGCTCCTCTTTGAATTTTCCCAAAGTAAAAATGGAATCAACCGATATGCCTACCACCTCAGCATTGAGTGAAGTGTAAACATTGAGATTATCTCTCACACTGCAAAGCTCTGTTGTGCAAACTCCAGTGAAAGCTTGAGGGAAGAATAGAATAACAAGATTTTTTCCTTGGAAATCCTGCAAACTGACTTCTTTTTTATCGGTATTGAACAATTTGAAATCGGGTGCTGACTGACCTTTTTGAACTGACATATTGAATAATTTTTTAAGTGAATTGAATGCAAAGATAACCCCATCATTCGATCTCCCAACCTTTGTATAATCCGCCATGCTTTTTTGAAGCTGAAAATAAAACGGGTATGGATTGCTCCAACCACTTGCGGTCAATCGACTCAATAGCAGAAAATACCATTGAAATCCCCTTTCCACCTGCTTTTCGGATATATTGGTTGACGGTGTATTTTGAGCATCCAGGGGTTTGTAAAAACTTTCTGCATGACGCATCATCTGGAAATTCAAAGTAATATGAAACGTTTTTTTTGATACCTGCAGCGTTGTTTTGTAAAAAAAGATTCAGTTGCCTTCTGCTGTCAATCAACATTTTATCTAAATCTGCAGGATACAATACATTCAAGTAGTTCTGCCAGGATTCGTCGCGTTTGCATTGTGCCAACCATTGGTATGATGTAAAAGAGACGAGTGCAGTGTTGATCGTTTGTTGATACCGGATGGTATCCCCAGCATAGAAATAGAATTCCCTGATACCTCTTTGTGTAAACCGTCCTACATATATGGCTCCCTGTCCTCTCGAAAGCAGGTCAACCAATTGCTCTTCGATTTCATTCAAGGTCAACACTTCATCCTCGGATGGCATGCCGAATTCATTGGACGCTTGCAGCTTCAATCTTACAATCATGACATAAGGCATATCCTTCAGCGGTACAAATGGTTTGATTCCCAGATCGACATTGATAGAAACTGGCTTGTCCTTGATGGCAGTCACATAATTTTCCCAGTCATGTTGTAATTTTTGTGAAAATGCAGCATGGATGGTGAAAAGAGAAAAAACAAACAAATAAACCCGCAACCTTCGCATAAATGATAAAGTAAAGTAATTTCAATTTTTATAAATCTTGCAGAAATGATTTCAATTGCAGACATAATTAACTTTTTGGAAACAAAGGCACCGCTGGCATTGCAGGAATCATACGACAACGCGGGACTCGTTTGCGGTAACAGGATGTTGGCATGTTCTGGTGCCATTGCTGCACTTGATTTGACTGAACAGGTTTTAGAGGAAGCCATTGATAAAAAATTCAATTTGGTGATTGTGCACCACCCACCCATCTTTAAACCACTCAAAAGTCTGGAGCCCAGAGATGCCATAACAAGATTGCTGTTAAAAGCCATCAAACACGACATTGCAGTGTATGCCATACACACAAACCTCGACAACGTGGTTTGGGGCGTGAACGGTGAAATAGCACGCAGAGTGGGACTTCAAAAAGCATGTGTATTGGCGCCCATGCAACATACGCATCAAAAATTAGCAGTTTTTGTCCCCGTTGATCATGCTGAAAAACTCTCAAATGCACTTTTTGAGGCAGGTGCCGGCTCCATTGGCCATTACAGTGAATGCAGTTTTACTTCCGAAGGGAATGGAAGCTTCAAACCAATGAAAGGATCACAGCCATTCATCGGAGCGGAGGGCATGAGGGAAAAGGTGGTTGAAGCAAAAATCGAAGTCATATTCCCCGTCCATCTCCAGCCAAAAATATTGGCTGTTATGCATGAAAATCATCCATATGAAGTGGTGGCATACGACATCCTCCCTTTGGAAAACAAGTTTTCTTCCTTTGGTGGAGGCATTGTAGGTGAACTGAAGGAGCCCATGCAGGTGGATGAATTTCTCTCTTTATTGAAGCTGCGCTTTCAAACCGGAACCATCAGACACAATACCGTCCCGGGAAAATCCATCCAAAAGGTTGCCTTCTGCGGTGGATCTGGCAAACAATTGATTAACAACGCTTTAGCCTCAAAAGTCGATGCGTTTGTTACAAGCGATTTGACCTACCATGACTTTTTTTTACCGGAGGGAAAAATGCTACTGGCAGATATCGGACACTTTGAAAGTGAACAATTTACGTCGGACCTCCTGGTGGAGATCTTAAACGAAAAATTCCCTACCTTTGCCGTCCTTAAAACAGCCCACAAAACCAATCCGGTCAACTATTTTTTATAATTCATTATGGCAACCGTAAAAGAATACTCAGTAGAAGAAAAGCTCATTTCCCTCGCAAATCTTCAAAAAGTTGAAAGCAAACTGGATGATATTGCAATTTTGAAGGGCGAACTTCCCATTGAAGTGCGTGACCTCGAAGATGAAATTCAGGGCTTGCATGCAAGAGAGACACGGATCGAGGAGGAAATCAATGGAATCAACGATTTCATCGAACAAAAGAAAGCAGCCATTGCTCAGTCACAGGATTTGATCAAGAAATACGAAAAACAGAGCGACAACGTAAAAAATAACAGGGAATACGAAGCCATCACCAAGGAATTGGAGATGCAGACACTTGAGGTGAAACTCGCTGAAAGACATATCAAGGATGCCAATGAGGAAATCGCCGACAAGGCACGTGCATTGGATGTGGTGAAGAAAAATATTGCCAATAAGGAGGCGAACCTGAAAGTAAAAAAAGGTGAACTGGATAAAATCATTGCCGAAACCGAAAAAGAAGAGCAGGAATTCAGAGCCCACTCTGAAAAAGCACGTGCTGCGGTTGACCCACGCTTGCTGACCTCATTCGATAGAATCAGGAAAAATTTCAGAAACGGCAAAGCAGTTGTTCCAGTATTGAGAGATGCATGTGGCGGTTGCTACAATGCAATCCCTCCTCAACGCCAGAGCGAAATCCGCCAGCACAAAAAAATCATTGTTTGTGAAAACTGTGGAAGAATCCTGGTTGATGAAGAACACATGCAGTAATGCTTAAAAGATTTGAATGCAAAGCGACTCCTAAAGGGTCGCTTTCTTTTTAATGGTTAGTCCTCGAATCTCTTCCAACTTTTGTAACACTTCCGATTCATCTGATACTGGAACTCCAATATCAAACACAGAAAAAAGCTGTTGCTCCTGACGCAACACGGTGCATGTATATTTTTTGATCACCATCATCACATCGTTCATCACGGTATAATCAAATTGAAGTTCGTAATTGACTTCAATCTTCTTTCGTTGTACAGGGGTTAATTGCAATGCCATTGAGGCACTGCTTTTATAGGCATTGATGAGTCCGGGTACTCCTAACAAGGTCCCTCCAAAATACCTCACCACAATCACAAGGGTATTGGTAAGTTGCCTGGCATCAATTTGTCCCAAAATCGGTCTCCCGGCAGATCCTGAAGGCTCTCCAGCATCAGATACTCTGTAGGTATTTCCATCGTGCCCAATACGGTAAGCAAAACAATAGTGGGATGCCTTGGGATGCATCTTCTTTACATCATTCAAACATTGTTTAAATGCCTCTGCAGATGCTACAGGAAAGGCATAAGCAATGAACTTGCTGCCCCTGTCACTGAACTCTGCAGTGACCGCTTTTTCTATTGAATGATAATAAAAAGGATCCGACATCGGCAAACTATTTTTTCGCAAACTGACCAAAGTTAAATGATTTACTTTTGGATGATGTTGATCAAAGAGGCATACCAACAACTTGTACATGATTTACTGTCCATGTACGATGCCAGAGAGTCTTCACAAATTGCGGATATGGCATTGGAGTCGATCACGGGACGCTCAAGAATAGAAAGGTTGGTTCATCATGATGCTATCTTGGACAACAGTCAGCAAATACTTTTCAACCAGCAGTTGGAGGAATTAAAACATGGTAGACCCATTCAATACGTTATTGGAAATTGTTGGTTTCAGGAAATGCAGTTCAAAGTAGATGAACGGGTATTGATTCCAAGACCGGAGACCGAGGAGCTTGTTGAACTGATCATCAAAGAAATCAATCATGTTAAAGATGTAGATCAAAGCGCATTTTCCATCATCGATATCGGTACAGGGTCGGGATGCATAGCGATCTCTCTGAAAAAAGCGATGCCGGGCTGTGAAGTATGGGCAATTGACAAAAGCAGGTCCGCTTTAACATTGGCAAAAGAAAATGCATCCCTGCTCAATACATCCATTCATTTCAAGGAAGCAGATATTTTATCAGAGGCCAAAAATGACTCCCTGCCCGCATTCAACATCATTGTCAGCAACCCGCCATATATTCTCCCAGAGGAAAAAACCCATATGAGAAAAAATGTGATTGACTTTGAACCGAAAGAAGCACTGTTCGTGACCAATGCCGATCCGCTTGAATTTTACAGAGCCATCATTGATTTCTCTTCCCACCATCTTCTCAGAGGAGGATTACTTTTTTTTGAAACACATGAGGACCATGCATCAGAAGTAAAATTGCTACTGGAATCCAATGAATTTGAACATGTTCAGATCAAGCAGGACTTACAGGGAAAAGACAGAATGGTATGGGGGAAAAGGATGGGTGCTTCCCTCTGATTATTCTTTTTCAACAGATAGAACGGTTTTCGCTCCCAGTCCCTTGGCCACTTTCATCAAATTGACCACAGCTTCTATCTCAACAGTCTTATCAGCATTGATCACCACAGTCGGAATATCCGTTTTCTCTTTTGCAAGTATTGGCTGCAAAGCATTTGACAGTGAATCAAATGGAAAAGGAGTGGTTCCTATGTAATATTGTTTGTTTGCATCGATGGATACAACCACGTTTTGTTTTGCTTTGGTATCTGCCTGCGACTTGGGTTGTGACAACTTGATTACATTGGGATTGGCAAGCGTGGACACAATTAAAAAAAACATCAGCAATATAAATAGAATATCATTCAATGCTTCTGTAAATACTTCCGCTTCGCCGGTATATTTTTTTCTGATCTGCATCGGCTTAAGCGTTGTTGTTGGGATCTTGAAGGATATCCAAAAAATCTGCTGCAGCCACTTCCATCTTATTGGCTGTTTTATCTATCTGTGTATGTAAAAAACTGAATCCCAAAAATGATAAAAGTCCAATGACCAATCCGGTAATCGATGTTACAAGTTTTACATACAACCCACCTGCAATGGTATTCAACACAAATTCACCCGTCGTATTGATATCAAAAAACAACTGCATGAGTCCCGCAAGCGTTCCCACAAAACCAAAAATAGGTGCAGCTCTGGAAATAACACTCAGCACGCTGAGGTTTCGCTCCAAATTGTACATTTCAAGTCGCGCTACACTCTCCATGCTTCTCTCAATGGCATCGATAGGCTTTCCAATTCTCTGCAAACCTTTGTCAATGATACGGGCAACTGGATTGTCGGTATTTTTGGTAGTCGTTCTTGCTGCTGCCATATTGCCTGAAGCAATATGGTCACGAATGATTTTCATGAAATTATCGTCCAGCTTGCCCGCTTTATTAATGGCAATGTATCTTTCAAAAAAGAAAAACAAAGCAACCACGAACAACAAACCCAATGGAATCATCAAGGCGCCACCTGACTGGAGCATGCTCCACACATTCATTTGCTTTGTGACCTGAAGAAAATATACCGACATACAATTGATTTGATAATGAGGAAAGTTCTATAATCTTTTATTAACGGCGTCATAAAGTTATTCACCTGGCGGATGATTCCCATATTTGAACAAGCTCCACCAGCACCTTCACAGACTTTTCCATGTCTTGCACACTTACGTATTCTTCCACCGAATGCAATGCCATCTCACCTGTGAAAATGTTTGGACAAGGCAATCCCATGAAAGAAAGTCTTGAGCCATCCGTGCCGCCCCTTACCGGAACAGTGATGGGTTGAATCCCCGTTTTCAGCATGGCCTGCTCTGCATATTGTACAATCCTAGGATGTTGGTCCAACACTTCTTTCATGTTGCGGTATTGTTCAAATCGCTTTAAAGTATACCTCGCGCCTTTGTTCGCATGGATCACATCTTGAGCGGCATGCTCAATGATGGATACATATGTATGCAATGCATCGGATTCAAAATCACGCAAAATAAATTTGATGGTTGCATGTTCTGCATTGCCTTTGATATCAGTTGGATGCAAAAATCCTTCTCGGTCTGCTGTTGATTCAGGCGCCATTTTATTCTTTGGGAGCTTACCAATGATTTCTGCCGCAAGTTTGATTGCATTGATGAGCTTGCCCTTTGCAGAACCTGGATGAGCAATCACACCATGAATCTCCAATTCCAAACCATCGGCAGAAAAAGTCTCGGATTCGAGCGATCCCAATTCACCTCCATCAAGTGTGTAAGCGACATCGGCGCCCAATTTTTTTAGATCCAGGTGTTCCACTCCTCTGCCGACTTCTTCATCGGGCGTAAACAATAATTTTATTTCACCATGTGGTATGGAAGGATGTTGTTGCAGGTAGTGGGCCAGTTCCATGATAATGGCAACACCAGCTTTGTTGTCTGCACCCAGCAATGTATTCCCGCTTGCTGTGATGATATCATCTCCTATTTTACTTTTTAAATAGGGATGATTGGCAACTGAAATCACTTGTGCAGGATTGTTGGGCAATACAATATCTCTTCCATCATAAGAAGAATGAAACAGCGGCTGCACATCCTTTCCGCTGCAATCCGGCGCAGTATCCACATGCGAACAAAAACAAACGACAGGTATTGGATAGGGTGAATTGGATGGAATTGTACAAATAACATAGCCCCACTCATCCATCGCAACATGAGCCCAGCCCATCGCTTTCAGTTCCTCTACGAGTAAGCTTGAAAGCACTTTTTGCTTTGCTGTAGAAGGATAGGTGTGGCTTTCGGGATCACTCTGTGTATCAACTTTCACATAACGCATGAATCTTTCCACAATAGCTGAAACTTCTGACATATTCTATTGAAATCTAAATCCTTTTAAAAATGATGAAACATCCATTCGCTTCTTTCCTTCCATTTGCAATTCTTTGATGTACACCCAACCATCCTGTGCTGAAAACCTAAGATAGGACTTACCATCGGTCTCGAATTGCCCTGGTTGACTTTGGTGTTGCTCCAGTAGATAATCTGCTTCAAAAATTTTCAATGATTTACCATTGAGTGTGGTAAATGCAGTTGGATATGGAGAGAGTCCCCTGATCAAATCGAAAACTTTTTTTGCACCCATGCCCCAGTCAATTTCACAGGTACGGGTATTGATTTTAGGAGCTGCCTTCAATTGTTCTTCCGAGATGAGATCATGTTGCGCGATGGGCTGAATACTGCCATTGCAATACCCTTGCAATGTTATATACACAAGCTCTGCACCTGCAACCATCATCCTGTCGTGCAATGATCCTGCGTTTTCTTTTTCACCAATGGCAATGGGTTGTTTCATCAACAGATCGCCTGTATCGATTGCATGTTGTAGCTTAAAAGTGGTGATCCCGGTTTCCTTTTCTCCATTGATGATCGCCCAATTAATAGGTGCGGCTCCACGATACTGCGGAAGCAGTGATGCATGCAGGTTGATTGTACCCAAAGGAGGCATGTTCCAAACCGATTCAGGAAGCATTCTAAATGCAACCACAACTTGAACATCTGCGCGCAGTGATTTCAATTCCTCGGCAAAGGAAGGATCTTTCAATTTTACGGGCTGCATGACATGCAGTCCATTTTCAACAGCATATTTTTTTACAGCACTTTGAGACATTAGCATGCCTCTTCCGGCAGGTTTATCTGGAGCAGTAACCACCCCCACAACCTGACAACCTTCTTTCACCAACTTATCCAATACAGCAACCGCAAAAACAGGTGTTCCAAGAAATATGATGCGGCAGTTTTTGATATCAGGCATGTGCAAAATTACTGATATAGCAAATACTTCTTTCGAATGCTTTTAAATGAAGCAAGTGCAGGTTCCCATGTCTTTCTGATGGCCTCTGCACTCATTCCTTGCTGTATTTGCTTCATCATTAAATCAGAACCGGCAAGTTTGTTGAAAAATGCAGCCCTGGTCTCACCGGACTTGGGAAGGATGAAGAATTTTTCTTTATCAGGAAATAAATGATATGCTTCAATCAAATACTCAAGATGCAATTGACCATTGATTTTCTTTCTGGCCTCTCCTGCACTGCCGGATAGATTCCACCCATAACAAAGTTGATCTTTGAGTTTTGGATTGGTTGCACCAGGAATACTTTTGGGTGTAAACTGAAAGAGGTGACTTGGAAGCGATGGATGTCCAAATATCTGAAACGGCGCTGAGGTACCCCTGCCCTCACTGAGCACAGTCCCCTCAAAAAAACAGATGGAAGGGTACCAATAAACAGCAGTCAAATCCGGTAAATTGGGTGATGGCTTGATAGGAAGCGGATATTCTTTATTTCGGCTGTATTGCAAACAAGGTATGACAATCAGCGGATCAGTGCCTGAAGATTTCATGTCAAGGTATTCCTTCATTGCTTGTTTGTCAATCCACTGCTCCCCTACCAGCATCTTGGCATATTCGCCGATGGTCATTCCATATACAACCGGCACTGGTTGCATGCCCACAAATGATTTGAATGCAGTATCCAAAACAGGTCCATCAATGTAGTGACCATTGGGATTGGGTCTATCCAAAACAATCACCGCTTTTTTATGAGAAAATCCCGCTTCCATGAAATGCTGCAACGAAGAAATAAAAGTGTAAAACCTTACCCCGACATCCTGTATGTCAAATACCAGCAGATCTACATCGCTGAGATCTTCCGCCGAAGGTTTTTGTTTTGCACCGTAAAGCGAGATCACCGGAATACCCGTTTTTGCATCCATGTAGTTGCCAACTTTCTCCCCTGCATCCGCAACTCCCCTGAAGCCGTGTTCCGGACCAAATATCTTTTTGACAGCTATTTTATTTTCAAGCAAAATATCAACCAAATGCTTCTCTCCAACCATTGAAGTTTGGTTGGCAAAAACAGCAACCTGTTTTCCCTTCAGCAAATGGATATATGCATTGGCATTTGCTGCGCCGGGCTGAATATCGGTTTGTGCTACGGCAAAGATTGAACCAAGCAAACAAATAAAAAGAAGGGTATAGAAAATAAATTTCTTCATTTAACTAAATTATTGTCCTAAAAGTAAAAGATTAAAGTTAGTTTCGGTCCTTATTTACATTAAAAATTCAGGAATTATGCAAGCGAAAAAAGGTGACGTAGTAAGGGTACATTATACAGGCAAATTAACCGATGGTTCACAGTTCGATAGTTCAGTGGGACGCGCACCGTTGGAATTTACATTGGGTGCAGGTCAGATGATTGCAGGTTTCGACGCAGGTGTGTTGGGAATGGCAATCGGAGAAAAGAAAACACTCAACATTGATCCTGCAAATGGATACGGACATAAAAATCCTGAGGCCATCATTGATTTTCCAAAATCAAATATTCCTGAGGGAATGAGCATCGAAATTGGCATGAAGCTGAATCTTCAGAATGAATATGGTCAGCCTGTTCCCGTAGAAGTCATTGAAATCAAAGAGGAGGCCATTGTGATGGATGCGAATCATTTTTTGGCCGGTAAAGACCTGGTGTTCGACGTAGAACTTGTTGAGATTGTTTCTTAGCCTTGCTTGACAATGCTAAAACACCACCTCAATAATTTTCCCTTGAAATCAAAAGGCTCTGTTGCGGTGGTGATTTCCTGTACGCGCCCTCTAATACCCTCTCGGTCCAATTGAAATTTCCTGGCATTCGTACTAAAAATCAGCTCGCCTCCGTTTCTTAATTTATCCAGACAAAGATTGACCAAGTCAACGTGCATTTGCTGCACATCAAAAATCTCCTTCATGGATTTGCTGTTGCTGAAAGTGGGTGGATCCAAAATGATGATGTCAAAATAATTGTCTTGCAGTCTTGGGAGCAACTGAAGCACATCACCACGCTGATACATATATTTCTCATCCTTGAATCCATTCAATTCCATGTTGCGCCTCGCCCAATCAATGTAGGTGTTGGAAAGGTCAATAGATACCACCTCACTTGCATTGCCTGCTGCAGCATAAACTGAAAAAGATCCTGTGTAGCAAAAGAGGTTGAGCACTTTTTTATCGTTTGACTTTTCCCGTACCATTGATCGAGTAATGCGATGGTCCAGGAAGAGTCCCGTGTCCAAATAATCTGTTAAGTTTACCAAAAACTCTAGTCCACCTTCGTGCACAACAATATAATCCTTGATGGATGCCGTTTTTGCATATTGGTCCTGCCTATTCTCCTTCACTTTTCGCTCCTTTACATGGATTTGATCATCGGTTTTATTGAACACTTTTTTTATCACAAGCAGACTGCCATCAAGCCATGCAATGTATTCATCCAAAGTCAACTTGTGCTGGCTCCTGTATTCAGTCACCAATAATTCGTTTTCATACACATCGATGATCAGGGGGAATTCTGGCAGGTCTCTGTCATACAACCGGTAACAGCTTACCTGTTGTCTGTAAGCCTCTTTGGATCTGATTTTTATCAGTTTTTTCAGGCGATTTTCAAACATCAAGAGCTTATCTTCCAACATGAGAGCAAGTTAAGAAATGAAAAGCTTATGGTAACTTTGAAAAAACATTCATCATGAGATTCATATTGTATTTCCTCTTGTTAACTGTTATTTCCTGCAGCTCAAATGGACAACAGTCCCTCAAACCAGCTGCATTCAATGAATCCATCCAAAAAGCAGGTGCGCAAATCTTGGATGTGAGAACAGCGGATGAATATAAAAGTGGGCATATAAAATATTCCTTGCAAGCCAACTGGATGAATAAAGCCGAATTCAAAGACAGAACTGCCTCACTTGATAAATCTAAACCTGTGTATATATACTGTTTGAGTGGGGGCAGAAGCGGAGCAGCTGCAGATGAATTGAGAATGCAGGGATATGAAGTGATCAACCTGGAAGGGGGCATCAACGCATGGAAAGCAAACGGCATTGCATTGGAAGGTGTGGATCCCAATGCAAAACAAACCTCTATGGAGGCTTACATAGGTCAAGTTAACAGCAATTCTCTTACGTTGGTGGATTTTGGTGCAGAATGGTGCCCGCCCTGCAGAAAAATGGAACCAG
>JBEGMC010000033.1:0-11870 GCA_041183265.1 Bacteroidota bacterium | reverse complement strand
ATATATAACCAATTAAAATCTTCTTTTATATGTAGTTGGCTTTAATGCAGCTAACATTGTCATATATATGCCGTTGAAACCTATGTAAGCATTCTTTGATTTTTTTGAAAATCCAATATTTTAATGAAATTTTTTAAACCCCGTGCATCACGGGGTTTTGTTTTCGAAAGACGGAAAAAATCCTCAAAAGCCTCCTTGCGGGCAGTTTTTTACATTCCATTGCCAACATGCGCTCTAAGTTCTTGCTAAATTTGCTCAACAAGCCATTATATGATCAAGACTGGAAATATTACTGTTAGCATTTACACTGAGATGACTCCCAATCCCGAGACCATGAAATTTGTCGCCAACAAGCTCCTGTATCCCGGTAAAAGTGTTGATTTTCAGGATGTTGAAGCGGCAAAACCTTCACCGCTGGCATTGGAACTTTTCAGTTTCCCATTTGTAAAAAGCGTATTTATAGCCAGTAATTTCGTAACCCTTACCAAGACATCTGAAACGGATTGGGAAGATGTGAAGCCATCCATCAGACAATTCCTGAAAGATTATTTGGAAGATGGGAAATCCATCGTAAACGAAGAAGAACTTCCCGCCTCTCAATCAACCGATGGCAATATCGTTTTGTCGGAAGACGGCGATGTGGTCAAGCGCATCAAAGAATTGCTTGAAAATTATGTGAAGCCTGCCGTTGAAATGGATGGCGGTGCAATACAATTCAAAAAATTTGAAGAAGGGGTGGTGACGCTCATGCTGCAGGGAAGTTGCAGTGGTTGTCCTTCTTCCATGATCACATTGAAATCCGGCATCGAAGGGATGATGAAGCGCATGATTCCTGAGGTAACAGAAGTAGTTGCCGAAGCCGAGTAATCCAATCACATGATGCAGGCACTTGAAATTGTCGCCATTCTCTCGGGCATCATTTCCGTTTGGTTTTCAAGAAAAGAAAATATTTGGGTCTATCCATCCGGTTTGGTTGGAACCATATTATACGTTTACCTGAGTCTGGAAGGGGATCTGTATGGTGAGGCATCTGTCAATCTTTTTTATACCATCATGAGTATATATGGCTGGTACAACTGGTTGCGAAAAGACATTGCACTGCAACCCATTGTTCACATCAGTCATTCCAATACAAAAGATTGGATCACCCAAATCATATTTTTTCTTGCTGTTTACACGGTCATTTTTACAAGCCTCTATTTGATCAAACAGTATTTTAATCCTGGGGCAATACCATGGGCAGATGCTTTGGCTTCTGCAGCTGCATTCACCGGAATGTGGTTGATGACAAGAAAAAAAGTGGAGAGCTGGATTTGGTGGATCATCACCAACATCGCTTCCATCCCATTGTATTTTGTAAAAGGCTATACCTTCACGGCAGGCTATTATGCAATCTTGTTGGTGATGGCAGTTGCAGGACTCATCACCTGGAGAAAAAAGGCAAATGAATCAGCAGATTCCAAATAAGATTTTTAAAATTGTTGTCATTGGTCCGGAGTCAACCGGTAAAAGCACGCTCTGTCAACGCTTGTCGGATCATTTCAATACAGATTGGTGCAAAGAATACGCAAGAGATTTTTTACTGCAACACGGTACAGACTATACTTATGATGATTTGCTGAAGGTTGCAAAGGGTCAAACAATTACAGAAGATGCCTTTATGCATACTATGCAATTGAGCGAAAAAAAACTTGCTTTCATCGATACGGACATGTATGTCATGAAAGTTTGGTGTGAGTTTGTTTTTGGGAAATGTCACCCTTTCATTTTAAACGAAATTCTGCATAGAAGCTATGATGGCTATCTTCTCTGCAAGCCTGATTTGCCTTGGGTGCGGGATGAACTTCGTGAGTATCCGGATCTAAAAACAAGATCACTGCTCTATCATCATTACCGAGATATTTTGATCAATCAGTCAACACCTTGGTTTGAAGTCAATGGCGAGGACCCATCCAGGACAGCTGGAGCAGTGGAATGGGTAGAACAGTTAATTGCGTGAGCCAATCAACCGAGCAATATCCGGATCATCATCCAGGTTCCCCATTTGTCGCAATACCCACGGGTATTTTCTGCCAACGTAGACAGAAACGGGCTTGACGGTATATCTCTTTGGATTGGGCAAACTTGCAGCAATCATGGCTGCTTCCGTACGGGTTAGTTTGGATGCAGATTTTTTGAAATATTTTTTTGCAGCCGCTTCAATGCCGAAAATTCCTTTTCCCATTTCAGCTTCATTCAAGTAAACCTCTAAAATTCTTTTTTTACCCCAAATCAGTTCAATCAAAAAGGTGAAATATACTTCCAGACCCTTCCTGATCCAGCTTCTTCCTTGCCACAAGAATACATTTTTGGCAACCTGCTGACTGATGGTGGACGCACCTCTGATTTTTTTACCCTTTTTCTTTTTGTTGAAATCGAGTGCTTTCTGAATGCTTTTGATGTCAAAACCATTGTGATCGGGGAAGAGTTGATCTTCGGAAGCCATTACTGCCAGCTTTGCGTTTTTTGAAATTTCATTCATGGAAACATGATTGCGTTTGAATCCGTTTCCTTCAATCAAGCTGCTGATCTGTGTGATGGTAATAGGAGGTAATATGAACCTCAGCAATACCACATACAACAGGTGTGAGATCAAGAGGATAAAAAATATTTTCTTCAACAATCTAAACAAGGGGTGCTATTTTAAAGGGATATAATGCAACTTGTATCGTTCGCCGATTTTTACGGTTGATCTGTATGTTTTTCTCAAGATGATGCCAGCCAATGCAACCGCCCCTGCCTTTGCCAAAAGAGTGCCATCGAGAGGTTCATTCGAAATCACTGCATTTCCAAGATGCAGTGTTGCATAACTGAGTCCCCCTGCCAAAAACAGGTATCCGTTTCTGATGATGCCCAATCCTGCCCTTGGTTTTACAATCTCTCCAATTTCATTGCAATGCACCTTGATGAGTGCAATGGACAGCGTATCCCAGAATCTTGTGCCCCACATGGTATAGGCAGATCTTTCAACATAGGTATTGATGAATAAACTGTCCCTGTCAATTTTTTTGATCATGCCATTGATGCGTTCACCATTTTTGGTGATCAGGTTGACAGGGGTTTCTGCAAGGTATTTCTGAATCGTTTTATTGTTTTTCTTTTTCAACAGCACTATATCGCTTCCTTGTGCATGTACAGCAATGGTACATACATTGAAGAGCAATAGCAAGCATGTGATTTTGTAGATCATTTATTCAAAAATAATATTCCATATGCAATGCTGATGGCAAATATGATGAGAATGGATCCGGATACTTTATTGATGATATTGATATTGTGTGGCGTCAGCCTGTGCCTGATTTTTGCAGCCATCATTACTTTCAATATATCTGCAAGGATGTTTACACCCATGCAAACCCCGAAAAGAACAATTCTTTCTGAAAGACTATGGCTGGATGCAAAGGCAGTTGTGTTGATCAGCCAGAAAAAAATCACACTCGGATTGAGGGTGTTGATGATGAATCCAGACATGAAAGCTTTTGTGAAATCTTTTCTTCCAAAATCGATGACGATAACATTGTTTGCGTCAACCTGAACTCTTTTGAAAAACACATAGAATATGCCAAGGCAAAAAACGAATGCAGCACCAACCACACCGATGGTTACTTTATAATTCAACAATTCTGCGACCAGTGAGGAAAATAAATTGCTGATGATCACCCAGATGATATCGCTGATCCATACACCGCCCACAAAACTGAATCCGCCTTGCTGTCCGTTGTTGATGCTTTGTTTGAGGATGGTGAATATAACCGGACCAACCGAAACTGCCAGAATCAATCCCAATCCGATTCCTTTGAAAATTGCTTCATTCATATGCAGCTACAGGTTGTCTTTGTGAAGAAAGTCTTTCCAATCTTCCAGCAAAGATCCTTTTAAAACCCTGGGAAATTTATGTTGTCCGCCCATTTTACCTTTTTTTTCTAAAAACTCCATGAAGGTTCTTTCGGGGAGTACAGTAAGCAGGATGTTTTTCAGTGGACTCTTTCGCTCCGTTGCATAATCATCATTGATTTCAATCAATGTTTCGTCAATGATATGTTTCAATGCTTCAGCATCAACCTTGTCGTCGGTTCCCACAAACCAGTGGTGTCCAAATGCACCCGGTTCACTGATGGCGCTGACAGTGAATTCCGCGACAGATATATTCAATTTTTCGGAGGCTACCTGAACAGCTTTGTTCATGTTGTCTACGCTGAGGTGTTCTCCACAGAGACTCAAAAAATGTTTTGTTCTCCCGGTAATGATGATTTCGGATTTCTCCTTGTTCACAAATTTGATGGTGTCTCCAATCAGGTATCTCCATGCACCGGCACTTGTGCTCAGCAGCAATGCATAATCTTTGTTCTCTTCCACTTCATCTATCATGAGTGATTGGGGCATGCTGATGATGTTTCCGTCTCCATCAAAATTTTCTTCGTTGAATGGAACAAACTCAAAAAAGATATGCTCATTCAGCACCAGCTTCATTCCATCCGGAAACTGGCGGTCCTGGTAAGCGATGAATCCCTCAGAAGCCAGATATGTTTCAATATAAGTGAGCGGCTGACCCAACAGTTTTTCAAATCCTTTTTTATACGGCTCAAACGCCACTCCTCCATGACAGAAAAAGGCCAGATTGGGCCATATTTCATGAATATGATTCAGTTTGTGGCGTTCGATGATCATCTCCATGCACATCTGTATCCAGGCAGGAACTCCCACCACAAATCCGATGTCCCAGCTGGGGGCCTGTTCAACAATGGCTTCCAGCTTCTTGTTCCAATCCCGCGTTTTTGCAATTTTCTTCCCGGGTTTATAAAAAGGGGAAAACCAAAACGGTGCTTTTTTTGCCGTGATGCCACTGAGGTCACCCGCAAAATAACCCGGACCTTTTTGCAAGTCGGTACTGCCGCCCAACATCAGGTATCCTTTCCCTACTGATTTCAAGGGAACGTTTTCATAAGTGAAGAGGGAGAGCAGCTGCTTGATCATGACCACCCGGTTTCCTTTCATGAGATCCTGGGTGATGGGGATGTATTTACTGGCAGCTTCTGAAGTACCTGAACTGAGTGCAAAATATTTAATCATCCCCGGCCAGCATACATCGGGTGTGCCGTCCAGTGTTTTGTTCCACCATTCCTGGTAGATTTTATTGTAGTCGTGTGCAGGAACCAGCTCACGAAACTGTCTTCTCGGATCACGCTGACCCAAGATATTTTCAAATCCGTAATGCTGTCCGAATTGGGTGTATTTGGCTTTTTTCAATAGGGTTTTGAGCACCCTGAGCTGTTGTCTTTTAGGTGAATTGGTAGGCAAACGCAACGCCTTGGCAATCGATTTTGGCAGTCCTATTTCCAATAATGCCATCCTGTGCAAGGTACTATCCATTTGCGATTTTTGGTGATTCTTTTGTATTTTAGTACCAAACCTATTTATATGAATAGACGGGATGCATTAGAACGTGTAGCACTCATCATGGGTGGAACCATCATTGGAGGTGCAGCTTTTTTACAAGGATGCAAATCAACCGATACCAAGGGTGCAGCTTTTTCACTGACCAAAGAACAAATTGCTTTTTTGGATGAAGTTGCTGAAACCATCATTCCAACGACCAATACACCCGGTGCAAAGGCAGCCAAAGTGGGTGAATTCATGCATACCATGGTGAAGGATTGCTATGTTGCTGCCGATCAGCAAATTTTTGTAGAAGGCATTTCCAAGATCGATGATGCTGCAAAGAAAAAATTCAGCAAGGGATTTATGGAAAGCGATGCCGCTCAGCAAACAGAACTGCTCAATGAATTGAACAAAGAACTCAAAGCATACAACGAAGCAAAGAAGGATAAAGACCCGAATCATTATTTCGGCTTGATGAAGCAACTCACATTGCTGGGATATTTTACTTCTGAAATAGGAGCAACCCAGGCATTGCGTTATGTTGCTGTTCCCGGAAAATATGAAGGATGCATCCCTTACAACAAGGGTGATAAGGCTTGGGCTACCTAGTATGAAACAGATCATCCTCGCAATATTTTTTCCGGCTGTATTGTTCTCTCAATCAAAGGACGAGAAAAAAATTCTGGCGATACTTGACCAGCAAACCAAGGCATGGAATGCTGGAGATTTTGACCGATTCATGATAGGGTATCTGGAAAGTGACTCGCTCATGTACATAGGTAAAAACGGCGTTACTTATGGCTTTCAATCCACCCTTGCCAATTACAAAAAAAATTATGCCGGTGCCGACAGAATGGGTCAGCTGAGTTTTGATATTCTCCATTTAAGAAAACTTGGAAAAAAACACTACCTGGTGGTGGGCAAGTGGAAATTGAAAAGAACTGCTGGAGATGTAGGCGGACATTATACGCTTACATTTGAAAAGAGAAAAGGAGCCTGGGTGATCATAGCAGATCACAGCAGCTAATATTTACTTTAAAACATTTTCATTGGAACCCGAGGTAAGAAAATTCTTGCAAAGAATTGTATGGACACTCTCCGCTTCTCTTCTTTGGCTACTGATCAATACACTGGTTGGCTTGAAATTTGAATGGGCCATTCCGGATGAGAGCCGCCTCATCGGCAATATCATTTTTTATTGCTGGCTTGTGCTTAGTTTTGTCATGTTGATGAAACTCTTCAAAAAATTATGGAGCCAACATCTGTAGATGTTGGGTAGAACAAATGACGCCATTTAACAACCAAGTCAGACAAATTGTATTGCTGATCATCATCGCCTTCCTGGGATTTCTGATCATCAAAGAACTGTATTTGTTTCTGCCGGGATTGCTGGGTGCGCTGACAACCTATATTATTACCAGAGATCTTTTTTTCAATCTGGTGGAAAAAAGAAAATGGCATGCCGGATTGACAGCGGGACTCTTCATTTTTATTTTTCTTGCATTGATAGCCGGTCCCATTTATTATGCCATCGTACTGATATCACCTAGGGTTGCAAATGTATTTGCGCATTCCGATGAATTGTTGAATGGACTGCAGGCGATGTCTGATCAGATCAAAAGTTTAACCGGACAAGAATTGTTCAATGCAACCAATATTGCTTCCATAAAATCTACCCTGACTGAATTTATTCCTACATTTTTAAACAGCTCTGCAAATGTGTTGAGCAATCTGTTGGTGATGTTTTTTGTGCTGTACTTCATGCTTTCAAACGGAAGAGAGATGGAAGAAACCGTTAGAAAGTTTATTCCATTGAATGATGACAGCATTGCTGCTCTTGCAACAGAAACCAATCACATGGTGAAGGCCAATGCAATTGGCATACCCTTGATTTCTCTCATTCAAGGTTTGGCTGCTTGGGTTGGGTATTCCTTGTTCGGACCCGGTGATGCATTGATGTGGGGATTTTTAACCGGTTTGTTTGCTTTCTTCCCCATCATCGGTACGATGATGATTTGGGTGCCCCTTGTTATTTATATGTATTCGCAGGGCTTGGATGCAAATGCAACCAAGCTGTTGATATACAGCCTCATCGTAACCGGCAATGTTGATTATCTTGCAAGGGTAACACTGATGAAGAGAATTGGCAATGTGCATCCCCTGATCACCGTCTTTGGTGTCATCGTTGGATTGCAGCTTTTTGGATTCATGGGATTCATATTTGGCCCACTGATTTTCAGCTATGCCATCATTTTGATCAAAATATATACAAACGAATTTGCAAAGTCCTATAATTAACATCCCGTCATGGGCATAGAGAAAGACATCAACCAATATCATTTTACCAGCGAAGGCCAGAAAGCCATCATCAATCTGGTGTACACTTCCAATTGGGTAACAGAACATATCAAAACTGTTTTGGATGACCAGGACATTACCCTGCAGCAGTTCAACATCCTTCGCATCCTCCGCGGAAGTGATCCACAACCGCTATCCACCCTTACCATCCGGGAGCGAATGCTCGACAAGATGAGTGATACGAGCAGAATTGTAGACCGGCTCGTTATCAAGGGACTTGCAGCGAAGAAAGTTTGTTCAACCGACAAAAGGCTTGTAGATGTTAATATTACTGACGATGGTAAAAAATTGCTCGAAACCATCGACAACAAGCAAGCTGCCATGACCAGCATCACCAAGAACCTGTCTGATGCCGAACTCAAACAATTGAATACTTTGTTGGATAATCTTAGGTCCCCTCAGTAACTTTGTACCAGCAAAAAGCATGGCACTTTACCAGGGTCTTCATCAAAAACTTCAGCAAAAGCTGTCTCCCCAGCAGATTCAACTCATGAAACTGTTGCAGGTCCCTACTGCCACATTGGATGAAAGAATCAAAGAGGAAATCGAGGAAAATCCCGCTTTGGAACTTGGAAAAGATGAGCAGGATCCTGAACCGGAGGAACCTACTGAAAGCAGTGAGGATTTTATGGGTGATGAATCATCGGCTGATGAAGAAATATCTGGTGAATACGGTGAATATGACGACGATGGAGAAATCGCAGATTACAAATTGAAGGATGATCCTGTTCCTGAATTAGAGGGAAGTGGATCCATCCCGCACCCAACATCTGTTTCGTTGCATGAAATACTGCTTGATCAGTTGCGGTTACTCAATTTGAATCAACACCAAACCACCATCGCAGAACAAATCATAGGGAGCATTGACGATGATGGATACCTCAGAAGAGATACCAATTCTATAGTAGATGATCTTGCTTTCAAACAAAACATCGAAACAACAGAGGAAGAAGTAGAATCGCTGATAGCATCGATTCAACAATTTGATCCATCCGGCATTGGAGCAAGAGATGTGAGAGAAAGTTTGATGATTCAATTGAGAAGAAAATTGAAAGCAGCATCCGGCATTTCGTTGAAAAACGCATTGCGCATCATTGATTTTCATTTTGATGAGTTCACCAAAAGGCATTTTGATAAAATCATCAAATCGCTTGAACTTACAGAGGAACAATTGAAAGATGCCATTGCCGATATCAAGAAATTGAATCCGCGTCCAGGTGCTCATTTCGCCACTGTAAACAAGGCTGAGCAGTATATCGTACCCGATTTTTTTGTGTACAACAACAACGGCATTCCTGAGTTGTCATTGAACCAGCGCAATGCACCTGAACTAAAGGTCAGTGGTGAATACAGGGACATGTTGAAAGATTATGAAAGAGGCAGCAAGCAGGATAAGCGACAAAAAGAAGCTGTTACTTTTATCAAACAAAAAATCGACGCTGCAAAATGGTTCATTGATGCAATCAAGCAACGTCAACATACACTTACCATTACCATGCAGGCCATCATTGATCATCAGAAGAATTTTTTTATCACAGGTGATGAAACAACCATTCGACCGATGATCCTGCGTGACATAGCAGAAAAAACGAATCTGGATATATCTACCATCAGCAGGGTAGCCAACAGCAAGTTTGTTCAAACTGAATTTGGAAGTTTCCGGCTCAAACATTTTTTCAGTGAAGCATTGAGCACAGAAAGCGGTGAAGAGGTTTCCACCAGAGAAGTCAAAACAATCTTGCAGGAATTTGTAGATGCAGAAAACAAACAGAGTCCCCTGAGCGACGACGAACTTACCGACATGCTGCAATCTCGTGGTTATAATATTGCGAGAAGAACCGTCGCCAAATACAGAGAGTTATTGAATATTCCGGTTGCCAGAATGCGTAAAGAATTTTAAATGGTAGAAGATCAAACAGCATCTATGTTTTTCCCCCACTGGGTTCAGAAGTTATCCAAGGTTTTCTCTGTCCTTTTTCATCCCCTGTTTATTGGTGTGTTGATGGCTGCATATTTGTTGTTCATCCATCCCACTTATTTTATTGGTTATTCAGATCGGGCAAAATTCATGAAGCTGCTGATTGTCATCAACAACAATGTTTTTTTTCCGATGGTGGTGGTGGCTTTGTTAAGGGGACTCGGATTCAATCAGTCATTGCTGTTGAAAACACAGAAAGAGAGAATTGTACCATACATCGCCAGCATTACATTTTTCTTTTGGTCATACTATGTCTTCAAAAATCAGACCGGCACGCCTGAGGTGCTGGTGGGCATGTGCAGAGGAATGTTTTTGTCTGCAGCAGCGTCCTTGCTGTTGAACAATTATTTCAAGATCAGCATGCATGGAGTGGGTATTGGGGGGTTGATGGGACTGATGACGGTCTCTGTTTTGGATGGAAGTCAGTATACCGGCACTGCTTTCATTGCTGCCTTGCTGATTGCTGGCGTTACAATTGCAGCAAGAAAAATAGCATCTGATCACAGTTGGTTTGATTTGATCGGAGGCTTTTTCGTTGGCTTCCTCTTTCAACTCATTGCGCTGTGGATTTGATCCATTCAGCCATTCAACATCACTGATTGGTTCAGGTAGTTTTTGTCAGGATAATAAATAAACAGGCAATTCCCCTCCTTCATGGTTTGTATGATGGATTTGTGGATGCTCATTGGAACAGCTGGACATCCAAAACTTCTTCCCAGATATGTATTTCTGGCCGCATCAGGATTTTCTGCGTAAGGTGCGCCATGCATTACGATGGCCCTTTTTTCTGCCAAATCATTGTATCCCTTCTCTACACCTTGCAGCCGGAGGGAATACCCGTTGTTGCCGGTATAGGTCGATTTGGTGATATAAAACCCCAAACTGCTTTTGTGTGAATTCGGTTGATTGGAAAAGTCCGTTGCAAATTCCTCTCCTGAATTTCTTCCATGTGAAACGAGTGACTCAAATTTCAATGACTGTGTTTTGAGATCGATGATGTACAGTCTTTTTTCTCTGGATGATTTGGAGAAATCCACAATCGCCAGCATACTGTCTTTGCTCAACCTGTTTGATGCCTGCAATTTTGAGAATCCCCTGAGCGCCAAAGTAAATACCTCCTCTGAAATACCTGCACCGGTTTTTGCAATGTTTTCCCAGAGCATGTTGAAGTCTTTTTTGCCGGCTGGATCTATATCTGCGGCATATTTTCTGTTTTCTGATCCGTTGCCAGGTAAGATGGATAAGATCAATAAACCCGCTGCCATTATCAGCCATGCATGCTTTCTCAACTTCATTTTCATCTATGCCTCCTGTTTTTAGGGTACAGTTGCAAAATTCAGTTGAAACACTGTCAGGAACAGCCAATATTTTGTGAAATCAAACAGCCTGCGATTTACGAGACTGCTGTTTCAGGCTATGATCAATATGATTTAAGAATATGTTTACTTTTCCGCTTTGTAATCAACCACAAAAACTTTTTCCATGTGCGGACCCAGCACTTTTTGGAACTCCATATGAGCAGGATGTTTTTGATAAACTTCATCACGGTCTTTCTTGTTGGAAAAAGTCAAAACAAAGCAATGTGTAAATCCCTGATGAAAATTTTCGGGACTGTCATTCAATCCCCATTCCATTGATTTGATCACTGGAATTTTCTTGGCGAGTCCCATGAAGCTGTTGACCACACTGTCGACTGAAGCTTTTGAGCTGGTTTCTTTGAATTTAAATATGACCACATGTCTCAAGTCACCTGACGAAGTTTGGCCATATGAAAGTCCGCTGATCAATACAAAAAGCGCAAGAATAATTTTTTTCATTTTTTAGAGATTTAAATATTAAAGCATATCGAGCGGGTTGTCAACGATCCTGAAATTTTCATTCCATGTATTCATGAATTGAATATCTGCAGGTTCAATTTCAAAATCAAAAATGCAGAAGTTTTCTTTTATTCGAGAAGGGTTGGATGATTTTGGAATCGTTGAAATCCCCTGTTGTACAGCCCAACGCAATATGATTTGCGCTGGTGTTTTTTGGTATTTTTCTGCCAGCTTTTGCAAACGCGGGTCATTGAATTTTTGTCCCCTTACCAATGGAGTATAGGCCTGCAAAACAACTT
>JBEGMC010000032.1:0-3160 GCA_041183265.1 Bacteroidota bacterium | reverse complement strand
GACCATACCAATGGCAAAAGTAAAATTGCTCCATCTTCCATTGTAAGATCCATCTCTTGGAAGCACCATGCCAACATTGTTGAAATCATTGGCTGATTTTCTCTCTTTCTTTTCTGAACTGAGGTATGTTGATTTATTGTTGTTGAAATGAAATGAAGGAGTAAACACCAGCTCACTGGTGCGGTACAATCCGAGTCCAGCAGGATTTACATATGCTGCCGACAAATCACCTCCCAATGCTCCAACTGCACCGCCAATTGCTTTTGACCTCGCAGTCCCACCATGATCTGTCATCGAATACCTGATTGCATCAGCGGGTTCTTGGGAGTAAGCTGTTGTTGACAGAAAGAAAGAAAAAAAAAGAAAACGGAACATGTAAATATGTTGACGGTTGACAGTTGACCGTTAACTGTTAACCGTCAACTGTATTTGGCTGTATTATTGATTTCCCCCTCTCGGGAAAGATCTCACGGGCGCAGTACCGCTGGATCCGGAAGAAGGTGTGCTGGAGGGAGCATAGCTTCCACCAGAAGAATTGTTGCTGAAAATTCTGTTGGAACCACCAGTGTTGTAATTGTTGCTTCTGTAGTAGCTGTTATTGGTGTTGTTGTTATAATACTGTCCAGAATTGCTTCCGAATTTTGAATAGTTTGTTGTCTGGCGGGGTGGAGTATAATTGTTCAGGTTATACACCCTTGGTCCAGAGTTTCTGGGAGCCACTGTTGTTTTGAATGTATTCAGCACCACCACAGGTTGTCCATAGTACATGGGTGAAAACGGACTGTAATAATAACTCATTGGATTGAACATGAATGGGTTGCCAAGTGATAGGTTATTGAATCCCATTCCACCATAGGTATACAAATCGAAATAAGCCCTGTTGTTCCAATATGGATTGTTCCAATAAGCATAGTCATCATCGAATACATTCCATCTTGATCCGCCAAATGTTTTCATCCTCAAGTACCTGTCTTGCATGGGAACGTTCGCTGCATTGTAGCTTCCATTTCCATCTTCATCATCCACTACAACATAACCGCTGTTGTTGTTTCTGGCTGGAGAAAAGTAAACATCATCAGGTGTTTGCCCAGATCTGTATGCTGTACTGCACCCTACCAAAAGGATTCCTGCCGATAAAACTGCCATGATCTTTCTCATAACAATGGATTTAAAGATTAGCACTAAGTTACTACATTTGCGCAATCGCACTTTAATGATGAGACGTTTAAATCTCGTTAAAGTTGCCATCCACCCAAAAATTTCCAGACATGGGCAATGAGTTGACATCCAGATCGGTTGATTATGCACAATGGTACAACGACCTTATCCTCAAGGGGGGGTTGGCCGATTACTCAGCCGTACGAGGGTGCATGGTCATCAAACCATATGGATATGCCCTCTGGGAAAACATGAAAGACGAGCTGGACAGGATGTTCAAGGAAACCGGACACGTAAATGCCTATTTCCCACTTTTTGTACCCAAGTCGTTTTTGGAAAAAGAAGAGGGACATGCAGAAGGATTCGCCAAAGAATGTGCAGTGGTTACCCATTACCGTTTGAAGACCGATCCCAACCAAAAAGGAAAACTGATCGTTGATCCTGATGCAAAATTGGAAGAAGAACTGATTGTTCGTCCAACAAGTGAAGCGATCATCTGGAACGCATACAAAGATTGGATTCAATCATACCGCGATTTGCCTTTGTTGATCAACCAATGGGCCAATGTGGTAAGATGGGAAATGAGAACGCGTTTGTTTTTGAGGACTGCAGAATTTTTGTGGCAAGAGGGACATACCGCCCATGCTACCTCAGAAGAAGCGATCGAAGAGGCAGAAAAAATGTTGCACGTTTACGCAGATTTTGTAGAGAACTACATGGCACTTCCCGTCATCAAGGGAGTGAAAACCCCCAATGAAAGATTTGCAGGTGCATTGGAAACCTATTGCATCGAAGCATTGATGCAGGATGGGAAAGCGCTGCAGGCGGGTACTTCACATTTTCTGGGACAAAATTTTGCGAAGGCTTTTGAGGTGAAGTATTTAACGAAGGAAAATAAACAGGAATATGTTTGGGCAACATCATGGGGTGTTTCAACCCGATTGATCGGAGCGCTGGTGATGGCCCACAGTGATGACGAGGGATTGGTACTTCCTCCAAAAATTGCGCCTTTGCAGGTTGTGATTGTTCCGATATACAAGGGGCAGGAACAAAAAGCATTGGTGGATGAAAAAGTGCATGGAATCATGGCTTCTTTGAAAGCTGCAGGTATTTCTGTGAAGTATGATGACACAGACAACGCGAGACCGGGATGGAAATTCGCAGAATATGAAATGAAAGGGGTTCCAGTAAGAATTGCCATCGGTCCAAAGGACATTGAAAATGGTGTGGTAGAAATTGCCAGAAGGGATACAAAAGAGAAGAAGTCGGTTTCTTCCGAGGGACTCTCAGTCTATGTGCAATCATTGTTGGAAGAGATCCAGCAAAATCTATACAACAAGGCACTTGCTTTCAGAGATGCCAGCATCACTGAAGTTAATTCATGGGATGAGTTCAAGCAAGTTATCAGTGAGAAAGGTGGATTTGTTTCAGCCCATTGGGATGGAACAGGTGAGACTGAAGACAAAATCAAAGAAGAAACCAAGGCAACAATTCGTTGCATACCGCTCAACAATAAATTGGAAACGGGGACTTGTGTATTTTCCGGAAAGCCAAGTCAACAAAGGGTTTTATTCGCACAGGCCTATTAAAAGATGACGCGACTCCTTGCGATCAGGCATGCACCGATCACGCCGGCATTCTCTCCCAATTTTGACAAACGCATGGTCGTATCATTGTTGACCATTGCAGATGAAAATTTATTCAGCACACTTCTTGCAGGAAGCCTGATGTAGTCTCCAGTTTCTGCGAGTAATCCACCTATGATCAGGGTCTCGGGATTGAAAATATTGATAAGCACTGCCAATCCTTTGCCAAGTTTTTCTCCTACTTCTGCCAACAGTTCAATTGCAAGCATGTCCTCTTGTTTAGCAGCATAGATAATATCAGGAAGGGTGATATCGTCTATTTTTTTATTTTTCAGAACCGATGAGCTGGATCCGCTTTTCAATTTCTCTTTGAATTTTCTCTTGAGTGCAAATCCGGATGCCTCTGTTTCAAAACA
>JBEGMC010000031.1:0-8107 GCA_041183265.1 Bacteroidota bacterium | reverse complement strand
CAGACCCAATCCATATGCTGCCTTCATGGGCATCAGTGCACCTGCAGGCGATCCGGTGAAAAGAGGTTTGGATGAACTGGAAAAAATAAAAACTTTCTTCAGAGAAGCCAAAGTATATCTTTCACAAAGCAATCACAATCAGACAAATTTAAAGTTTGAAGCAGTCAAAGGGTTGTTTGACAAAAAACAAAAACTCTATGTTCATTGTGATGTGGTCAGAGAAATTTTGGCAGCGATTGACTTTAAAAAAGAATTTGATTTTGATGTAGTACTGGTTGGAGCCAGTGAAAGTTTTCAGGTTGCAGAACTGCTGAAGTCGAACAATATACCAGTCATCCTCGATCAAATGCATGCACTTCCTACACTTGCAGATGATGGGGTTGATCTTCCTTATGCATTGCCCGGACTGCTCCAGAAGGCAGGTGTGCTCTTCGCGATCAATGACGGCGATGGACAGCACCGTGGTAAAAATCTTCCCTTCAATGCAGGAACTGCTGCTGCCTATGGATTGAGCAAAGAACAGGCATTGAGTGCGATAACATTGAATGCTGCGAAAATTCTGGGCATTGATGAAAAAGCAGGATCCATTGAAAAAGGAAAAGATGGAAATGTTGTGATCAGTGAGGGTGATATACTGGATATCAGAACCAGTAAAATTGCTGTTGTCATGATTCAGGGAAGAATCGTGAGCATGGACGACAAACACAAGCAGCTCTACGAAAGATACATGTACAAATACGGATTGAAATAAATCAGTAGCCTCTTACATCACGGCCTTCCATGAAATTGATGAAGGCCTTGTTGACTACCCTGTTGCCGCCGGGGGTTGGATAGTTCCCAGTGAAATACCAATCCCCGGTGTTATTTGGACAAGCATCGTGCAAGTCTTCGATGGTTTGGTAAATGACTTCCACCTGCATGCTTACTTCTGCAGGAGTAATCAACTGTGCAATTTTAGAGGAAATTTGCTGAGGCGTAAATGGTGCATAGATCTGACGCACCAGATTTTCTGTATGCAATTGGTTGTTGCGTTGAAATTCTTTGCATTGATTGTATACCTGATCCAGCAAAGACGATTTTCCATGATCCTTCAGAAGTTCAAGTGCTGCCTTGAATGCAATAAAATCACCCAACTTGCTCATGTCGATGCCATAACAGTCCGGATATCGTATTTGAGGAGCAGAAGAAACAACAATGATTTTTTTAGGCTCGAGTCTTGAAAGCATTCGGACAATGCTTTCTTTCAAAGTGGTTCCTCTTACAATTGAATCATCAATCACAACAATGGTATCCACGCCCTTCTCCACTGTTCCATAAGTGATATCGTATACGTGTTGCACCATTTCAGATCTGCTTGCATCTTCAGTAATGAAGGTGCGCATTTTGACATCCTTCGTCGTGATTTTTTCGACACGGATTTTCCTGTTCACCATCTCAGATAATTTCTCTTCATCAAAATCTTTCCCCCAGGCCATGATGCGCTGGACCTTGATTTGATTCAAGAAATCTTCCATACCCTTGAGGAGTCCGTAAAAAGCAACTTCCGCGGTATTGGGTATAAATGAAAAAATGGTATGCTTCAGATCATTGTTGATTGCCTTCAGTACATTGTCACTCAGCCTGTATCCGAGTCCGATTCTTTCTCGGTAAATTTTTTCATCACTGCCTCTCGAAAAATAGATCCTTTCAAAACTGCAAGCCCTTCTTTCCTTGGGTTCAAGTATTTGTTCAACTGCATAGGTACCGTCACTTGAAACAATCAGTGCTTGTCCGGGCATCAGTTCTTTCACCTCATTCTCTCCTACATGAAAAGTTGTTCGGATGGCTGCACGCTCTGATGCAGCAACGATGACTTCATTGCTGATATAATAGTAAGAGGGACGAATACCATGTGGATCTCTTATCACAAACGAATCTCCATTGCCAAGGAGTCCACTTACATGATAGCCCCCATCAAAATGCTTGAATGCTTTTTTCAGAACAGACGCAATAGACAAGGCTCCGGGATTGGATTCATCTTCTTTTACAATGAAGTGATGAACCACTTCCATCATGGCAGCCAAATCACTTTGCTTTTGAAAATCACCCGGGTTGATATTGACCAACCCAAACAATTCATCTGTGTTGACAAGATTGAAATTTCCAGCCAATGCAAGATTTCTTGCCGGAATGATGTCGCGCTTGATGAAAGGGTGGCAGAATTCAACGTTGTTTTTACCTTGGGTACCATAACGGAGATGTCCCAAAAGAAGTTCGCCCATGAAATTCAGGTGTCCTTTCATCAAACCAGGATGCTTTCTGATCTCTGGCTGTGACTGCTCCATCTCATTGATTTCTTTGCCTACTTGTGCAAATATATCTGCGATGGCTTGTGTGGCCACACTGCGCAGGCGGTGCATGAAAGGATATCCCGGTTCTGCATTGAGTTTGACGGATGCAATACCTGCTCCGTCTTGTCCACGGTTGTGCTGTTTCTCCATCAAAAGATAGAGTTTGTTCAGACCATAGAGTGCCGTACCCTTTTTTTGTTGGTAATAGGAGAATGGCTTTAAGAGCCTAATGTATGCGAGTCCGCATTCGTGTTTGATGGGATCACTCATATAATAGTGAAGGTGGTAAAATTACACCTAAATAAAGACACCCCGAAATTAAAATGGGACTTACTTGCTGACGAATTGGGGGAATTGTTTTTGGATGGATGCACACTGTTGAAAATCCCTGTCAATCATGACGTAAAAAGTAGGGAGTTTCTCTGCAAACCACTTCTCCACCAATTTTTCCCTCTTTTCAGAAAGGGCTCGCTGGGAGATTTTGTCGTAGTCATCTCTGAGGTTCTCGCGATGTGGTTCTGTTTTGCTTTGAAGGTAAACGATCCGTACAGCCGTTTTTTCCTGTTCAGTCTTGAAGACCATCGGTTGGGAAAATTCTCCGACTTTCAACTTATCCAGAGATGGTACAAGATCCTTGTCCAGCTCATCGATGGTAACATAGTTCCCTCCTTGTCCGGTTAAAATCCCCGCAGTGAACTTGCTGTTTTGGTCATCGCTGAATTTGTCGACTGCCTCTCCAAAAGAAAGGGTACCGGCAATCAATTTTGAGCGCACAGAATCGAGTTTTGACTTGGCAACATCAATATCCTCATCCAAAATCTGTGGCACACGAAGAATATGTCTGATCACGGCATCATCACCGTTTCTGCTGATCATTTGAATGATATGATACCCGAATTTTGATTTGATAACGGGAGAGATTTGTCCTTCCTTCAACCTGAATGCTGCATTTTTGAAATCCGGGTCCCATGTTTTTTCGTTTTTGTTGATTTCATATCTGCCGCCGCTTTGCTTGCTGCCAGGATCTTCGGTGTACAAGCGGGCCATGGTTTCAAATGTTTTTTGTCCGGCTTCTATTTGCTTCCGGTAATCGGACAGTTCATCTTGGGCAAACTTTTCCAGCTCTCTTCCTGCTTTTGGATTGACTACTATTTGTCCTATCACCAGTTCCGTTTCATAAAAAGGGAGACTGTCTTTTGGAATTTTTTGAAAATAATCTCGCACTTCATTGGGAGTGATTTTGGCATTTTCGATGATTTTATCTCTCATCGCTTTTGCCAAACGGCCTTCTTTGATGCTTTTTCTGAAATCTTCTTTGACCTGGTAGATGGTTCTGCCTGCAATTTGCTCAAATGCTTCTTTACCACCGTACTGCATGATGAAATACCTCACGCGTTGGTCGAGCTCAGCTTCGATGTCTTCTTCAGAAACAGGAAGTGAATCTTTCTCTGCCTGCAGGATCAATGCTTTGTCCTGCATCATTTTCTCAAGCAAAACACACTCCGCATTGGGGGGTACTTCATTGCCCTGACGTTTGAGGTCATCTATATAATTGATCAGATCACTTTTGAGAACGATTTTGTCTCCAACAATGGCTACGATTTTATCAGCCAACAGTTTTGCGGTTTGTGCATGCAGCGTAGTGCTTGCAAAAAACAAAAAAAGTAAAACAATTATTTTTCTCATGCGCTGTGTTGCTTCTCAAAATTGATTGAATTCGATTGAAAACCGAAATCAATACTTCTAAACTTTTCTTAATTATAAAGTCCGTTTCACCTCGGTTTCCTCAAATGCCTCGATCACATCACCCACTCTGATATCATTGTAATTCTTGACTGTCAATCCACATTCCATGCCAGCTGATACATCCTTGGCATCATCCTTGTAGCGCTTCAAGCTGCCCAATTCTGCACTTTGTCCCTCGCCTTTGGGATATTCAACGATACCATCCCGGATGATTCGAATTTTATTGTTGCGGCTGATTTTTCCGTCCAACACATAGCAACCGGCAACGGTGGCTTTGTCGAATTTGTACACTTCTCTGATCTCCACATTGGCAACGATCTTTTCTTCCACTTTGGGTTCGAGAAGACCTTCCATCGCACTCTTGATTTCCTCGATAGCGTTGTAGATGATGGAATACAACTTGATTTGCACACCCTCTTTTTCTGCAATTTTATTTGCCTGAAGTGAAGGACGTACGTTGAAGCCGACAATGATGGCATCAGATGCTGTTGCAAGCAATACATCGCTTTCGGTAATTTGTCCGACTGCTTTGTGTACCACTTTGATAGCGACTTCCTGCGTGGATAGTTTCTGCAATGAGTCACTCAATGCCTCCACGGACCCGTCCACATCACCTTTGATGATGATGTTCAGTTCCTTGAAGTTTCCAAGTGCCAAACGGCGACCAATTTCATCCAGTGTAATATGCTTCTTGGTTCTGATACCCTGCTCACGCATGATTTGTGCTCTTCTGTTGGCAATTTCTTTTGCCTCAGATTCGTCTGTATACACTTTGAATTTCTCACCCGCCTGTGGAGCACCATTCAATCCAAGAATCAAGACCGGAGAGGATGGGGGAATGGCATCAACACGGTTGTTCCTTTCATTCATCATCGCCTTTACCCTACCATAATATTGTCCGCTGACAACCAAATCACCCTGATGCAATGTTCCGTTTTGCACAAGAATGGTAGCCACATATCCTCTACCCTTGTCGAGTGTAGCTTCAATGACAGTACCGGTTGATTCTTTATCTGGATTTGCTTTCAGATTCAGGATTTCCGCTTCGAGCAAGATTTTTTCCAATAACTTATCGACGTTCAATCCTGATTTGGCTGCGATTTCCTGGCTCTGGAACTTTCCACCCCATTCTTCCACCAAAATATTCATTTGGGAAAGTTGCTCATATATTTTTTGTGGATTTGCACCGTCCTTGTCAATTTTATTGATGGCAAATATCATCGGAACACCAGCTGCCTGTGCGTGACTGATGGCCTCCTTGGTTTGTGGCATCACGGCATCATCTGCAGCAACAACAATGACTGCCAGGTCAGTGACCTTTGCACCGCGCGCACGCATCGCAGTGAACGCTTCGTGACCGGGTGTATCCAGAAATGTGATTGATTTTCCTGAAGGCAAATCAACATGGTATGCTCCGATGTGCTGAGTAATACCACCAGCCTCGCCTGCTACAACGTTTGCATTGCGGATATAATCCAGCAATGATGTTTTACCATGGTCTACGTGTCCCATGATGGTAACAATTGGCGCACGTGGAGCAAGGTCTTCTGCAGCATCCTCTTCTTCCTCTTCCTCCATCTCCATTTGCTTTTCCATGTCGATGAACTCCACCTCATAACCAAATTCTGCAGCAACCAACTCAATGACCTCTGCATCCAATCGCTGGTTGATGGACACCATGATACCCAGACTCATACATTTGCTGATGATCTCGGCAAAGTTTACATCCAGCAAACTTGCCAATTCACTCACGCTGATGAATTCTGTGAGCTGGATTTTGTTGTCTTCTCCCTCTCCTTCTGCACCCGCTTCCATCTCTTCGCGTTTGAGTCTGCGAAGTTTGGATTTGGTGATCTTTGCTTTGGAACCACCGCCGCCGGAAAGCTTGGCTTGTGTTTCCTTGATTTTATTTTGAATTTCTTTTTCGTCGATTTCTTTTACTTCGGTTTTCTTGAACACACGTGGTCCACCCTGTCGGGGTCCGCCTGAACGCTGCGGAGCACCACCTCCTCCTTTTTGAATGGAAGGTTTCGCACGTTCGATGTCTTTCTTCTCGATCGGTATTCTCTTTCTTTTTCTTTTCTCATCACTGTGCTGACCCTTTTCATCTGATTCAGGAGCCAATTCAATTTTACCAATGATCTTGGGACCCTCTAATTCAGGAGCTTCGATCTTTACACGCTCGATTTCAGGTTCTGATGGTTTCTTGGCTGCTTCTGCAACTGGAAGTTCCTCAGCAAGAGGTGCAGGTGCTTCTACCGGCTCTGGTGCTGGTTCTTTTTTCTTGGAAGATTTCTTGGGACGCGTAGTGGTATCCAATGCTTCTAGGTCTATCTTATTCAGGATCTTCGGACCATCCAATTCGGGAGCATCTATTTTTACTTTTTCAACAGCAGGCTCAGCAGGTTTTGGCGCCTCAGCTTTTTTCTTTGTTTCCTTTTTGAAAACAATCTCCTCTTCGTCTTTTTTCTTCTTAACCTCTGCAGCAGCACCTTTGGGAATTTCAATGGCATCGCTCTTGGCTTTCGCTGCCTTATCGGAAGAGAATTCCTGTTGCAGGGAACGGTACATATCCTCCGTCAATTTTGACGTAGGCTTGAGATCGTCCTTGCTAAATCCTTTTCCAACCAGGAAATCAACCAACGTGTCTTTTCCGATGTTGAATTCCTTGGCCGCGGCCATTAACCTGGGTGTGTTTGATTCTGACATTTATCCTCCTTCAGCTTTTTTATCTAACAATGCTTGATGCAATATTTAGTCCTTTTCAAATTCTGCTCTCAAAATTTCACGTACTTCATCAATGGTCTCTTTTTCGAGATCAGTTCTGCGCTCCAATTCAGTAGCAGTCAGATCCAATACGCTTCTGGCGGTATCGCATCCGATGCGTTTCAATTCTTCGATGATCCATGTTTCAATTTCATCGCTGAATTCATCCAAATCGATATCGTATTCTGCCATTTCACCTTCATTGTCGCGGTAGACGTCTATGTCAAATCCGGTCAATTCCTCAGCGAGTTTGATATTGACACCACGCTTACCAATAGCAAGTGAAACCTGATCGGGTGAAACGAACACCTCTGCACGTTTACCCTCGTTGTCGATGGTCATGCGGGTAATCTTGGATGGAGTCAGTGAACGTTGGATCAGCAATTGTATGTTATTGGTGAAATTGATCACGTCAATGTTTTCGTTTTTCAATTCACGTACAATACCGTGGATGCGGCTTCCTTTCATACCTACGCAGGCTCCTACCGGATCGATGCGATCGTCATAGCTTTCTACGGCAACTTTCGCACGCTCACCTGGCTCGCGAACGATTTTTTTGATGACAATCAATCCATCAAAAATTTCAGGGACCTCAATCTCTAGCAATTTGGCCAGGAATGAAGGATGTGTTCTTGAAAGAATGATAACTGGTGAGTTGTTCTTTAACTCCACTTTTTTAATCACAGAACGGATGCTCTCACCTTTTTTGAAATAATCAGATGGGATTTGCTCTGACTTTGGAAGGATGAGTTCGTTTCCGTCTTCATCGATCAACAATACTTCTTTCTTCCAAACCTGGTATACTTCCGCACTGATGATATCACCTACACGGTCACCATATTTTTTTACCAAAGCATTTTTCTTCAGATCACCGATTCTGCTCGCAAGGGTTTGCTTTGCTGCAAGAATGGCACGGCGTCCAAAATCTTGTATGTCCACTTCCTCGTACAACTCTTCGCCTACTTCGAAATCAGGTTCAATCTTCACAGCATCTTTGTACTCGATTTCCATCAGGGGATTTTCCATTTTACCATCCTCCACAATCATTCTGTGGCGAACAATTTCAAGGTCACCTTTCTCTGTATTGACAATGACGTCAAAGCTCTCATCTGATCCGTATTTTTTGCGGAGCAATGTCTTGAATACATCCTCCAATACTTTCATGAGCGTGGGACGATCGATGTTTTCCGCATCTTTGAAATCCTGGAACGATTCGATCAAATTAATACTGGCCATATACTACAATTTAATGTTCTGTTATTTAA